>CAXTCH010000051.1:10792-12712 GCA_964241945.1 uncultured Mucilaginibacter sp. | reverse complement strand
GTGGAAAGGGGTAATGGCAAACACAAAGCCTTCCAGCGGACGCTGCTCTACACGGTTCCATACGCCTTTACCGTTCATAGGCGGCTGCTGCGCATAAATTTCCGTCATGTAATGCACGTTGAAGCGCAGAAAGTCAATCAGCTCACAGGCAGCATCAATTTCGGCTTGGTACGCATTCTTGGACTGCCCCAGCATGGTAGCCGCGTTAATTTTAGCACGGTAAGGTCCCGAAATTAATTCGGCAGCCTTTAAAAATATAGAGGCACGTTGCTCCCAGGGCAGGTTTTCCCAATCGGCCTTGGCCGCTAAGGCAGCCTCAATGGCAGCGTTTACATGGCCCGCATCACCTTCGTGATAAGTAGCCAGCAGGTGCTGATGGTCATGCGGCGGGCGTATTTCGGCAGTAGCACCGGTGCGAACTTCTTTTCCGCCAATATACATAGGGATGTCCAATGCCTGGGCACGGGCTTCTTCAAGCGCCGTTTTCAGGGCGGCACGTTCCACACTGCGCGGGCCATAGTTTAAAACCGGCTCGTTAAAGGGCTGTGGAACAGTAAAAAATCCTTTCAACATGGTATTTAAAATTAGATGGGCAAAGATAGAGGTTTGCGGGGATATTGCAGCCTATACCCAAAGGGGCGCCTGTAAGCTGTAAGTAAATAAAAAAGGCCTCCGTTGGGGAGACCTGTTATATCTTAATGTTCAAAAAAATTGAACGTGTTATTGCTGAAGGCGGTTGGATTGTTTGGCTGCAATTAATAAACCGTTAATTGCCACCAGGGAAATGATTAATGTGGTCATTACAAAAATTTAAACGGGTCAGTAAAAAATTGGTTAGTTCAGTTAACGCTACGTTATGTAAGTGTATACGCAATAATAAGACCATTAGTTATTTAATCCTAACGAAAGTGAATAAATAACTTTATTCGATTAACGAAAATTATTAAACTTGGATGGAAGGCGTATCTATTTAACCTAATCCGGCCTTATTTATTGTATTATGGTGTATTTTCCAAAATAAACAGCTGATAAATTGTTAAAACCTGAACTTAATTTTGGTCGGTATATGTACAGGGGTGTCCTGTATACATTACTCAATACACTAAGCAGGCTGCTGCAATTTTTATTAAGCGGGTGATTATATCTTATGCAAAGCATGGCAGCCTTTTTATATCCGGCTGGCCGGATAAACAACCTGCCCGGTTGTGCGTTATGCAGTAACATTAAAATGCATATTGCCATGGCTACACCAGATAACAACAGCGCCGAAAACCCGGACAATGATCCGCAACAAGGCACACAAAACCGCCGCTCAGATACGTCGGTAGAAGACGGGCTGATCAATCAAACCGATACGCCGGATACTGAAGGCTGGGATGAAGCCACCGAAGCTTCATCGCCCTCGTTCACTTTGGAACCCGAGAAAGGGATAGAGTCTGAAGTGCATAAAGATAATAATGATGAAGATTATAACGGTAAGCAATAAACGTTGCCCGTTATTTTAAACCTGTAAGGGCAGATGCTTAATCCGTATCTGCCCTTACGGGTTTAATGCGCTGCCCTGTTGCTGCTGTTATACATTTTAAGGCATAATTTCTATATTTAACCATGCCTTCATTTAAAGCCGTAATTTTCGACCTCGACGGTACCCTGATCAATTCTGAATATTTTCATTTCGAGTGCTGGAAAGAGCTGTTGGGCGATGCCCTTGCCAGCCTTACCTTTAAGGATTGGATGAGCACCTATGCAGGTAATGTGCTGCCGGCCAACGCCCGCAGCCTGAAAGAAAAGTATAACCTTCCCACGCCGCTAAATGAGTTAATTGAACAGCGAACCGCACTGTCGGTAGCACGCTTAAACACCCTGGATATGGCGCTGATGCCTTACGCCGCAGAAATACTTCAATTTTTGCAGGGTAGG
>CAXTCH010000051.1:1935-10692 GCA_964241945.1 uncultured Mucilaginibacter sp. | reverse complement strand
TGCTCGAAGCCGACCGCCTGTTCCTGTCGCTGGAAGACGTAAAAAATTATCTGCTGGCGGAGCAGCTGATTTAAAAAGACGCCCGCAGGGTAACGCCGTAGGTTCGGGGATTGCCGTAATGTACCGCGCCAAAATCATACGCATAATCAAAATAGTGCTTGTTGAACAAGTTGCTGCTCCATGCAAAAAACTGGTAATGTTGAGTAGCGGCCCCCAGCCTGAAATTAAATACCGAATAGCCTTTTTGCTCAATCTGGTTAGCCAGGTCAAAGTACTGGCTGCCCAGGTAGCGCCATTCGGCATGGCCGATTAATTTGATCTGCCGGCTGACCGCATACGAATACTGGGCGATGAACATAGAGGTAATATCGGGCGTAAAAACCTGATGGTTGCCATCTAAGTTAACTGCGCTGCCATTACTGGATAACATTAAATCCTTATAACGGGCATGCGTATAGCCAAAAGCATAACTCAATTCCAGTCCGCTGAATGGTGTGGCGGCCAGCTCGGTTTCTATGCCCCGGCTATGCAGCCGGCCTGCGTTGCGGGTAACAGTAATGGCATCGGGTAAAATTAAAGTAGGTACCTGGGCATCATTTACATTGGTATAAAAAACGGCCAGGTTCCAGCGCAGCAGGCCATGGTAAAAGCTGTTTTTTAAACCGATTTCAAAGCTGTTGCTGTGTTCGGGCAAAAAAGAACGTAAAGGCGGCTGCGAAGGGTCGGATGATAATTCACTGATGCCGCCGCTCCTGAATCCGCGGTTGTAACTGCCGTAAAGCAAATTTTGAGGCGCCATCTGCCAGGCAAGGCTGGCCGCCGGCGATAAAGCATGAAAACCGGCCCTGGCTGAAGTATCGGCCTGGGTAATCATGGCCGGTTGTCCGTTGGCCTGAAATAAGCCTTCCACCGTTTGCTGCGCGTGCTCGGCATCGTAGCGTAAGCCGGCAGTCAGGTTCAGTTTAGGCAGTATGGGGTAGGTAGCTTGCCCGTAAAACGCCAGTCCGTAGGTTTTGCCCCGGTTAATATTGATGCTGGTAAAATCAGTAATGGGCGAACCTTCCAGCCCGGCATCATCACCGAAGTAGGTCCCCTGCTTATCCGGCGAATGGCTGATGAAGCCGTAAGCGCCGGCCACCCAGGTAAGTTTTGAGGCAGGTGCTGAAGGGGAGGTAAACCTGAACTCCTGCGTAAAGGTTTTCACCTTGTTCCAGGCAGAACCGTAATTGTTAACCACGGCTACCGCATCGGCAGGCGAAAAGTCGCCGTCGATAGGTTGCCTGTAATAGCGATAGTTTTGCTGGTAAGCCGTTTGCGAACTGAAATCAAAATAAGGGCCGGTATGGTTTACCGATAACGATGCATTCAGCGTATTATCCACCATGGTAGTGGTTGCATTCTGATTCACGGTAAAGGGTTGTGCCAGTGCATCGGCTACACTGCCCGCCAGCGGAAAAGCACCCTGGTTGCGGCTCTCGTAATTTTTAAAATTGAGGTTGATGTTCCAATGCGAATTGATAAGATATTTTAGGTAATAATTCCCTAAAAAGTAGTGCTGCTTATCAAAATTAGAGTGGGTATACAAGTTGGTGTAGAAACCGTTAAAGCCGGAAAATAAACCCGCACCACCCAAAAACAGTTTGTTTTTAATAATCGGGGCCGATAATCCTAAACTGTAGCGCTGCAGCCCGTAATTACCCCAATCGGCCTGTACAAAGCCACGGGTGGTGTTGTCGGGCTGGCGGGTGATGATATTAATAACACCTCCCAAAGCATTGCGGCCATATAAGGTTCCCTGCGGGCCGCGCAATACTTCAATGCGCTCAATATCCAGCAAAGGCGACAGGTAAGTATCCAGGTTAAACTGATTAACGCCGTCTACGTAGGTAGCCACTGCCGGACTGTAGGAGGTAGTGGTAATGCCGCGTATAGAAGTTACATTGCGGTTATCGCCGGGATTGGCCGAATACAGGTTGGGTACCAATGCGGTAATATCTTTGGCATCCCACAATTTATCGTCCTGTACCTGGCGGGCATTAAGCGCGGTAACGCTGAGCGGAATATGCTGTAACTGCTGTTCGGCCTTTTGCGCAGTAACTACTACTTCGTCCAGTTGGCGGCCGCTGGAACGCAACTCAATTTGCAGCGGCGATGAAAGCGGAAGGGCAACGCTTATCACTTGCTCAGCATAGCCGGCAGCCTCGATACTTAACCGATAAGTGCCTGCGCCAATTGAGTGAAAATCAAACCGTCCGGATGCGTCAGTGCTGGCTTGCAAGCTGGTATTCAGCAAATGCAGATCTGCGCCTTTTACCGGGCCAGTGTTGCCGGTAACGGTACCCGAAATGTGGTTTAAGCTTTGACTATGCAGCCATAAAACAGAAAACAAAAGAATAAGCAGGAATAGAGATTTCTTCACTTCAGAACTATAAATGAGATATATGAGCTTACAACCTGCAAGTATACATAACACCTGCTTTTTGGCAGGCGGGTTATTTATAATTATTTAAAGAAGTTTTACAGCGCTTTAATAATTGGTAACCGGGAAAGTGAATTGTACCCGTACCGGTTGCCCGTTCTCAGTACCGGGATGCCAGCCCGGGGTCATGTAAACAGCGCGGATAATCTGGGCGTTCATCTGCTCGCTCATATTGCTCTTCATGATGCGCACATGGGTCAGTGAGCCATCTTTCTCAACCATAAAAGCCACCGTGGCCCGCTGAGGGGCCGTCGTATTATCAAACATAAGGCGCTGCCCTATCGCCCGGTAAAAATGCATCATACCGCCGTAGGGTTCCGGGTAGGTTTCTACAGGTCCGGACGGGGCAGCTAAAGCCGGTTTTACCGAAACTGTATCTGCCGGGCGGCTGCTTTGCTGTGCCCATGCTGTTTGCCCGGTAAAGCAAAGCATAAATAAGGCTGCAACAGCTACCAAAAAACGCAATGAAATGGATGAGGTACGGATAGCTGTTTTCATGTCGGTAATTTAAGGTTTAACACGTATAGGGCTTACTCGTTTCGCATAAATTTAATTACGCCGGGTGCCGGCTTCCATGGGTTTTTTGGTTCATAATAATGCCATAGCAAAGCCGATACCTGCCGGATCAATTCCTGCGATTCATTATCCAGCGTCCAGCGCCGGTCTTTAATGTTTTTGGTCATTATACTGAACACATAATCGCCATGCGGGGCATGCACCAGCACCGTTTCGGACTTGGCATCGTCCACCGCTCCTGATTTAGACAGCGTTTGCACATAGGGCGGAATCTGGCTCAACGCATCCTCATCCCAGTAAATGCGGTTAAGCACCCGCTGCATACGCTCACTGGCTGCGGGGCTTACAGCCCGGCTGCTGTCAATCAGGGTAAATATGCGGCACATTTCATAGGGGGTGCTCATGCCCCAGCCATACTGTTTTTGAAAAGGCTGCCGGCCCGGCACCCTCGAATTGACACGGTATACCTTAAAGCCGTTTTGATCCAGCCAGTTATTGATATAATCGCCGCCTACCAGTTTTTGCAGCCACAGGCTGGCGGTATTATCGCTCATGGTAATCATCAGCAGCACTACTTTGCTCAGTTGCACGGTATCACCGTCTTTGAATGAACCTAATAAGTCTTCGCCTTTGTAAAGCAATGAGTCCCGGTAAGTCAGTTTCTGATTGTATTGCAGCTGCCCTTTTTCAATTTTATCCATGGTGCCGCACAAAATGCTCACTTTTACCATGCTCGCCGTCGGGAATATGGTATCGGCATTAACGGCGGCCGTTTTGTTGGTCTTTAAGTTGTGCACATAAATACCGGCTTGCCCCTGGTAGCCTTTCAATAAATCATTAAGCCGGGCGGTCAGCTTTTTATCAGTCTTTTGTGCAAAAGCCAACTGGGTCAGCAGGCCGAATAAGAGAAAAAGATAATGTTTCATAGTAAGGTTGAGAGGTAACCAATATACACTATTTAGTTAAAAATTTCCAGCGGCAAAACAGGTTACCTACCCGCCTTTACGATTACTTTAACATTCATCACCCAAAATTCATAAGGGAACCTTATTTTTAGGGCCTCTTTCTTTCTGTGCGGAGATGCTTGTAGCAGAGCAAAGCCGTCGGATAAGTTTTTATTGAAGTTTAGAGCAGCAGCTTTTGTTATTATTTTACGGGTGTATATGTTAAAAGCGATACTAAGTTTTTGTGCGCTGTGCTGCCTGGCGGTAACTACAGCCAGTGCACAGCAAACAGACAGTTTACGGCGGGCCGACAGCTTGCAGCGGGTAACTCAGCAACGGCGGCAGGCCGACAGTTTGCAGCAGATTATTAAAACCCGTATTGCCGACAGCACCCGCCGGGCCGATAGCGTTACTATTGATACTGCCCTGCTGAACAGTTACCGTATTGCCCCGCGCCGCAACGCCTTCCCGATGCACCTGCGCCCGGTACAGATTGAACCCGAAAAAATACCGGTTACCCTGCTGGATTATAAAGTAAGCTACTGGCATAAAAACGCTGCCATTGGCCTTAACGTTAATCAATCCACTTTTAGTAATAACTGGAGCGGTGGTGGGGTTAACTCGCTGGCCTTATTGGGCAATGTAGATTACAAGATAGAGTACAGCAAAGCGCCTTTTGACTATGTATCGGAGTTGATATTGCAATACGGCCAGTCGCGCAATGCCGGGCAGCAGGTACGCAAAACCAACGACCGTATCTTTCTGGACAATAAAATCTCCACGCAGCTTAGCAAAAGCTGGTCGTTTTTCGGATCGCTCGATTTTGAATCGCAGTTTGCCAAGGGTTTTCAGTATGACGATGCAGGGGGGACGGCCCCTTTGCTGATTTCCAGCTTTATGGCGCCCGGTTATATTACCGAATCCATAGGGTTTGAATATAAGCCGGTAAAATATTTTGATTTACGTTTGGGTACTGGTACCGCCCGGCAAACCTTTGTGCTCGATACCACCATTTACCATAACCTGCCCACCAACTATGGGGTAACGCCGGGCCACACGTTCAGAAATGACCTGGCCTTTCAGGCGGTGGCTTTGTTTGATAAGGATATTGCCACCAACTTACACCTTTACAGCCGTTACCAAATCTTTGTTCCTTACGGCAGGCCGCTCAAATACACCAACCATCGCCTGGACGTGACACTGGCGGCTAAAGTAAACCGTTTGGTACAGGTGACCATCACCGGAACGGGAATTTATGACCGCGATGCTTCCGATAAAATACAGGGTAATGAAAACCTGAGCTTTGGGGTGCTGTATAAATTTCCGTAAGCTATTATTTTATAATCGAGGTTGTTATTTCGATCGAAGGGAGGAATCTTCGGCTGTAATAAGTATGGTTTAGCAGATTTCTCCCTATGGGGGGAATGACAAAAACAGAAAAGCCTTTTGCTTTTCTGTTTTTGCGATTGAGTGTGAACGTATTGCCTGCAAAACCTTAACTTTGCAACCTTAAGCAGTACTGTAGTATAAACTTATGTTTGAAAATCTTTCCGATAAATTAGACCGGGCGTTTAAAGTCCTGAAAGGGCAGGGCACCATTACGGAAATTAACGTGGCCGAGACCATGAAGGAAATCCGTAAGGCGCTGTTAGATGCCGACGTTAACTATAAAACCGCCAAGGCATTTACGGATGACGTAAGGCAAAAGGCGCTGGGCGAAAACGTATTAACCACCATTTCGCCGGGGCAGCTGCTCACCAAAATCATGAATGATGAGCTGACCAACCTGATGGGGGGCAGCACCGCCGAGCTGAATTTTCCGGCCACACCAACCGTTATCCTGATTGCCGGTTTGAACGGTGCAGGTAAAACCACTTTTACCGGTAAGCTGGCCAATTTTCTGAAAACGCAGAAGAATAAAAAGCCCTTGCTGGTAGCCGACGACGTTTACCGCCCGGCGGCGATTGACCAGTTGGAGGTATTGGGCGGCCAGATTGGCGTACAGGTTTATGCCAACCGCGAATCAAATGACCCGGTGGCTATTGCCCGCGAGGGTGTGGCATTGGCCAAGCAACGAGGCAACAACGTAGTTATCATTGACACGGCAGGTCGTTTGGCGGTGGATGAGGCCATGATGCAGGAGGTAGAGCGCATTAAAGCCGCTGTGAATCCGCACGAAATTTTGTTTGTGGTAGATGCCATGACCGGTCAGGATGCCGTGAACACAGCCAAAGTGTTTAACGACCGCCTGGATTTTACCGGTGCGGTATTGACCAAGCTGGATGGTGATACCCGTGGTGGTGCGGCGCTGTCTATCAAGTCGGTAGTGAACAAGCCAATTAAATTTATTGGTACCGGCGAAAAGATGGAAGCGCTGGATGTATTCCATCCCGACCGTATGGCTTCGCGTATCTTGGGTATGGGCGACGTGGTATCACTGGTAGAGCGTGCCCAGCAGCAGTTTGACGAGAAAGAAGCGGCCGAGCTGCAAAAGAAAATCCGTAAAAATAAATTCGATTTTAACGATTTTTACAGCCAGATACAGCAGATCAAAAAAATGGGTAACATGAAGGACCTGATGGGCATGATACCGGGCGTGGGCAAAATGATGAAAAATGTAGAGATTGACGATAACGCCTTTAAATCTATCGAAGCCATCATCCAGTCCATGACGCCGCAGGAAAAATCAAACCCGGATTTGATTAACCAGAGCCGCCGTAACCGCATAGCCAAAGGTTCGGGTACCGATCTGGCCGAGGTGAACCGCCTTATTAAGCAGTTTGACGATATGCGCAAGGTAATGAAGCAAATGAGCAACCCGGCCGCCATGGCCAACATGATGCGCCGGATGCCGAAGATGTAATTTATAGTAATAAACCACTATCTTGAAGCCGTTTTGAATCATTATTCAAAGCGGCTTTTCATTTTATGTACGTCATGAATATTCGTTTTTATCTGTTGTTGATTTTACTAAGTTTATCCTTAACCACTCCAGCTCAGGTGCCCGGCTCGGCTATTGATGTCAAACATTATCGTTTTGCCTTGCAACTTAATGATGTCAATAACCGGATTGAGGGGCAGGCATCTATCACCGTTCAGTTTGTTAAGCCGGCTGCTGATTTTGAAATTAACTTGGTTAAAAAGAAAGCTTCAGGCAAGGGTATGCTGGTAAGTTCAGTAAAGGAAGCTGGCAAACCACTTAAATTTGAGCAGGACAGCGATGCGGTAAAAATCTATACCGATGCCAAGGCAGGCCGGCAGCGTACTTATACTATTAATTACAGTGGCATTCCGGCCGATGGATTGATTATATCCACCAATAAATTTGGTCACCGCACCTTTTTTGGCGACAACTGGCCCAACCGTGCTCACAACTGGCTGCCCTGCGTGGATGAACCGGCGGACAAGGCCTCACTGGAATTTGAAGTAACGGCACCTGCCCATTACCGGGTAATAGCCAATGGCTTAAAAACCGAAGAGAAGCTGATGCCCAACAGCCTGAAGCTTACCCGCTACCGCGAAACCGCTGATTTACCCACCGATGTAATGGTGATTGGCGTAGCCAACTTTGCCATACAGTCATCCGGCACACCCAATGGCATCCCGGTATATACCTATGTGTTTCCTGAAAATAAGGCGGCGGGCTTTCGTGACTATGCCGTAGCAGCACAGATACTACCGCTTTTTATCAAGCAGTTTGGGCCGTTCAGTTACCCTAAACTGGCCAATGTGCAATCGAAAACTATTTTTGGCGGGATGGAAAACGCCGGGGCAATATTTTATTTTGAAGAATCGGTAGGTGATAAAGGCATCGAGGAACTGATGGCGCATGAAATAGCCCACCAATGGTTTGGCGATGCGGCCACGGAGAAGACCTGGCCTCACTTGTGGTTGAGTGAAGGCTTTGCCACTTACATGACCAACTATTACCTCGAACATAGATATGGTGGCGATACTTTGCGCAAGCGCTTACAGGCACAGCGTACTAAAGTATTACAGTTTGAGAAACAACGCCTGACGCCGGTGGTGGATACCGCTGTGCACAGCAACTATATGCAATTGCTCAATGCCAACAGTTACGAAAAAGGCGGTTGGGTACTGCACATGCTGCGCCGTAAGCTGGGCGACACCATATTTTGGCGGGGAATACGAAAGTATTATGCGCAGTACCGGGGCCATAATGCCACTACCGAAGATTTCAGGCAGGTAATGGAGCAGGTGAGCGGGCAAAACTTGCAGCAATTTTTTAAGCAGTGGCTGTATACCGCCGGTGCACCAGATATTAATTTTGAATTTAAGTACAACAAAGCTGCCGGTGTGGTAGAGGTAACCATTACGCAAAAGCAGGCAGAAGCTTTTGAATTTCCTTTAGAAATATGGGTAGATCACAAAATATATACGGTACAGGTAAACAGCCGGGTGGTTCATGTAAGTTTGCCCACTACAGGTAATCACCCTATGGCCAGTCCGGACCCTAATGTAGACCTATTAGCAAAATTTTATACGGTTGTAGATGCTGATTGATGATAAAAAATATTTTTATTTTATTTGAACAAAATAATATATTGCACCGTTAAATCATTAACAGGCTGTTGAGCGTGTTTGAACCGAAAGTAGAAACCAATTATTTCAAGCCATGATAAACTCTTATCAATCCATTTATGTAGCGGTTTACAGGTGGATATTCAAAAACTTCGGTCAGGGTAAACTACCACAAACCAAATCCTTGTTTAATGTGAGTTTTTTATTGATTATCGTGCTGACGACGGTACTGGTGGCGATGGAATTTATGCTGAAATCGCAGCTCATCCATCTTAA
>CAXTCH010000051.1:0-1835 GCA_964241945.1 uncultured Mucilaginibacter sp. | reverse complement strand
ATTTGTGTTCTGCTTTATCTTTTTCTTAATCGCCCTATTAATAAGCCTGCTCCGGTTGCTGCTAAAGCAACGATGCCGCTTATAACCACCTTTTCAGTATTCACCCAAAAATTAGGACTTAATCCCCAGCTTTCACCTTCAAAATTACCATGTGCCCCACGGTCGCCGGGGATGGGATGGTATAGATTGTTATCGCGGTTGGGGTTTTCCGGCTCTTCGGTTTGCTGGCCTTTATAGCCATTCTTCCCTAAAAAGTAATCTAAAAACCGGGGCACTACCTTGTTACCCAAAATAGTTTGCAGGGTAGGGAAGCCGATATATAATTCGCGCTCGTGGTGCAGCGCATTATGTACAATGGCACGTGCAGCTACCTCGGGTTCGTAAATATGGCCCATGGGCTGCGGCTTGTGCGGTAAATAGCTTTTTACAAAGCCGAATTGGGTAGTATTCATGGCCGGCAGTTGCACCATACTGAGATGAATATTGCTTTTATCGTGTGACAGTTCGGCTCTCAGCGATTCAAAAAAGCCATGAATGCCATGCTTTGCTCCGCAATAGGCAGACTGTAAAGGTATGCCCCGATAAGCCAGCGCCGAACCTACCAAGATGATGCTGCCGCTATCTTTCGGTAACATACGTTTTAAAGCAGCATAGGTGCCATATACCTGGCCCAGGTAAGTTACCTCAGTAACGCGCTTAAAATCCTTTACCTCCATTTCTTTAAAAGGCCCGAATACGCTGTTCATGGCATTGTTTACCCATATATCGATGCTGCCAAAATCTGCTTCAATGGCTTGGGCAGCGGTTTCTACTGCATCAGGGTCGCCCATATCGGTAGGATAAGCTTTGGCTTTGCCGCCCATGGCTTCTACTTCTTTTACCGCGGCGTTTAGTCCGTCTTCACCACGGGCCAGTAAGGCCACATGGGCCCCATGTTTGGCAAATTCACGAACAATGGCCCGACCTAATCCTGCCGAAGCGCCGGTAACTACCACTACTTTATTTTTTAAATCCTGCATTTTTTTAATGATTACTCATGTAAGTAAGCAACCCTTATTTACACTGCTTTGTTGTGAAATTGAAATTTATATATCCTCCTGCCGGCTTAAAGTAGCATTGTTGAGCAACAATTATAAAAATCTGTTTAGCTTTATACAGCAGTAAGCAGGCTGCGCAAACTCTCTTAACATAAACTAACGCCCGTGGCACCTTATTTTATCATCATTCTCATTATCCTGATTGTAGGCCTGTTTGGCGGCGGTGTCAACTATTTCATGCTCAATCCGGCCGACCCTGATAATGTAACTGAACTGAAAGGTAAACATGTGCTGCTCATGCGTTCGCTGTTTATGGGTGTAGCGGCTTCTGTTTTAGTGCCGCTATTTTTGAACACCATTTCCAGCAGTGTGCTTACTGATATACTGGCAGGGAGGGATGTATATAAAAACTATTTCGTTTTCACCGGCTTTTGCCTTATTGCGGCCATATCTTCCCGGCGCTTTATCGGCGATTTGTACGAGCGCATCATGAAAATTGAGCAAACTGCCAATGAGGCCAAAGGCAAAGCCGGCGAAGCTAAAGACGATGCCGCTAAAGCCAAACTCAGTGCCCACAAAGCCATCAGCCAAACCCAGGATTTAATTAATGCCGCTACCGAGCCGGACGAAGCAGAAGTTAAATCGTTGGTAACCGGTGCGCTAATGCCCCGTACCGCTAATGCTGCCCCGGATAACAGCGAAAAGCTGATTCATGCTTTCACTCAATCGCGGTATACCTTTCGTACCTTAAAAGGATTGAGCCAGGACAGCGGATTGCCGGAGGCAGAAGTAATAGCG
>CAXTCH010000050.1:0-12909 GCA_964241945.1 uncultured Mucilaginibacter sp. | reverse complement strand
CCGGTCTGCTTTTGCCTCACGCCGTTCAGAACGCTGGCAGATGAGCAGTGAAATTTCATCGATACCAATTTCCGTAGCCTTCTCTAAAAACCACTCCAAACGCTCAATGTTTTTAGTGGGCGCCACGGCCATGTGCAGGTAATGATTGCGTTTATGAAAGTCGAGTTGTAGGGCAGCGATACGCAGCTGTGTACGCTTAGGGTGGGCATCAGTAATAACCGCCTGGTAAAAATTACCTTTTCCATCTATCAGTTGAATTTCATCCCCGGACTGCAACCGCAGCACACGTATGCTGTGCTTGCTTTCTTCCTCGTTCAAAGTGTAAACAGCAGCATCAGGGCGAATATCCGGGGTATAAAACAGTTGCATGGAAGGTAAGATTTTAGTGCAAATCTACCGTATCCTCATCATTCAGCAACAATTCCAGCTTTACCGATTCAATATTTTGGTCAGATTTCCGCAGTACAGTAATGTCGTAGCCATTGGCTTCCTTCTGTTCACCCACATCGGGTATCTTACCAAAAATCTCACCCAACCACCCGGAAACGGTATCAAAATCTCCGTCCTCCGGCAGATCATGCGGTAAATGGCTGTTCACATCGTATATGGGTGCCAGGGCATTCACGATAAATTCACGGTCGCTTAATTTTTCAACAATGGGCTTTTCTTCGTCGTACTCGTCCTGTATCTCCCCCACCAGTTCTTCAACGATATCTTCAAGCGTCACCATACCTGCAGTACCGCCAAATTCGTCCAGCACAATGGCTATCTGTATGCGCTTTTGCTGCAGTTCGGCCATCAGGTCGTTAATCTTTTTAGTTTCGGGTATAAAGTAAGGCTTACGAATTATTTCGCGCAGTTCGATGTTTGCATTACGGGCCAGTAACGGTAAAATGTCTTTGGCATGTACAATCCCTACAATTTTATCGATGGTTTCCTCGTAAACCGGCATACGCGAGTAACCTTCGTCAATTAAGGCTTCCAGCAGCTCGTCCTTATTTGTATCGATATCCATGCCCGAGATACGTGTACGCGGCACCATGATATTTTTCACCACGCGCTCGTTGAAATCGAAAACATTTTTAATCAGCTCATGCTCGTTCTGGTCAAGGGCGCCGCTCTCTTTGCCCTGCTCCAGCAAATATTGCAGCTCTTCAGAGCTGTGATGACTTTCTTCGCCGGTTACCGCGCGTACACCAAATAAACTAAGTATCAGGTTGGCCAAGTTGTTCAACACCCAGATGAAGGGGCGAAACACAATGAAAAAACCGCGAAGCGGCAAGGCTACTGCCATGGCAGTGCGTACAGAACGCTGTATGGCCAGCGTTTTTGGCGCCAGTTCACCAAATACAATATGAAACATGGTTAACAGCGCAAAGGCCAACCAGTGACTTATGGTGATAACAACAGAGGAAGTAATGGTAATGCCAAACAGGGCCAGCAGATTATAAACTGCACGGGTAAGCACGTCTTCGCCCACAATACCCAAGGCCAGTGAAGCAATGGTGATACCCAGCTGCGTAGCGGCCAGGTATCCGTCCAGGTTGTGCATTATACCGCGGGCCACTTTAGCCATACGGCTGCCGGCCTTGGCCTGTATTTCAATTTGCGAGCCGCGCACCCTTACCATGGCAAACTCGGCGGCCACAAAAAAGCCGTTTAACAAAACCAACAAAATGGTTGCAAGTACTGAAAGAAGGCTTATATGTAAATCAGGGCCCATCAATTAATTTATTGGTACACAGGGAAAGTGGACTTATACAGCTCCAAACTTTCTTGAATTACTTTAAGCGCATAGGGTTTGCCCATCAGGTGCTCAATGGTTACGTTTTTACCTTCCAGTTTTTTGTAATCCTGGAAGAAACGTACAATCTCTTTCATGGCATGCGGTGGTAACTCACTTAAATCATTAATATAGTTTACCGACATATCGTTCTTGGCTACCGCAATAATTTTATCATCCTGCTCGCCATTATCCACCATATGCATTACGCCGATTACCTTAGCTTCAATCATTGACATCGGGAATACGTCTACCGAGCATAATACCAAAATATCCAACGGGTCTTTATCATCACAATAAGTTTGCGGGATGAAGCCGTAGTTGGCAGGATACATTACCGATGAAAACAGTACACGGTCCAGCTTCAGCAAGCCGGATTCTTTATCAATCTCATATTTGGCTTTTGAGCCTTTCGGAATTTCAATAATTGCATTTACTACTTCAGGCACATCTTCGCCTGTTGATACCTGATGCCAGGGATGTTGAGTACTCATTCTTTATATCTAAATTATAATAATTCTATTCATAAACTTATGGCTGCTTTTCATCACTGTTAGCCATACCCTTTTTAAATACCGCATACAGTAAAGGCACGGTGGTTACCGTAATAAGCCCTAATATTATATATTGTATATAATTATGCAGCTCAGGATAGGTTTTACCTAAATAATAGCCGGTAAGCGTCAGTGTACACACCCAAGCTACGCTGCCTAAACAATTGTACAGGGTAAACTTTGCAAAAGAGATTCTAACAATACCGGCAAAAATAGGGGCGAAAGTACGTATGTAGGGTAAAAATCTACCTAACACCAAAGCCATGCCACCATGTTTGCGGTAAAACTCTTCAGCCATTATGACATATCTGCGCTTAAAAAACAAAGAATCGTCACGATTGAACAACATTGGGCCTGTACGGTAACCAAACCAGTATCCCGTATAATTGCCTAATATCCCTGCTACTATCAAGGATGATACCAAAACATAGATGGAAACCTCAAGCACGTGAGTGGCACAGAGTAAACCCGCCATAAACAGCAGATAATCACCAGGCAAGAAAAAGCCAAAAAATAGCCCCGTCTCGGCATATACGATCGCCAGCAGAATGTAAAGTCCGCCACTGCCGATTATAGATTGCGCATCAGTCAGGTTGCGTAGATGTTCCCAGATATGATCCATTCGCTGTAAATGTAAAACTACAAATTATTATGGATTTGTAGTAACAGCTACAGATTAAATAAGGTTGGTTAAAAAGCCGGGATAAATACCAATAACCAAGGTTATTATTGCTGACAGGCCTAAAACAATTTGGTAATAACCGGGTACCGCCAGGGCTGCACTGGTATCAGCATCACGGAAATACATGGCAATAATCACTTTGAAATAATAATAGATACTTACAATAGCGTTAATAACCGCTATAATTAATAGCCATACCTGGTAACGGGACATGGCCCCGTAGAACATATAGAACTTGCCTATAAAACCGGCAGTTAACGGAATACCCGCCAGTGACAGCATAGCAATAGTAAGCACTACGGCCAGAAACGGGTTGCGGCGCCCCAGACCGTTAAAGCTTTCAAAATTATCATTGCCTGCCTGCTGCTGTATCAGCAGCAATACGCCGAAAGCGATGATAGAGGCAACAGAGTAAGCCGTAGCATAAATGAAAATGGCATTACCCGAAGCGGCACTCAAAGCCACGATGGCAAACATCAGATAGCCCGCATGTGAGATACTGGAGAAAGCCAGCATCCGTTTAAAGCTGTGCTGATAAAGTGCAGTAAAATTGCCGATGAATAGGGTAAGCACCGTGATAACTAATAAGGTAGGCGACCAGAAATCGGCTACTGAAGCAAAGCTGGTGTTGAACAGGCGCAAAAAGGCGGCGAAACCGGCAGTTTTCACTACGGTAGACATAAAAGCAGTGATCAGCGTGGGCGACCCTTCATATACATCGGGAGTCCAGAAATGAAATGGTGCTGCGCCTACTTTAAAGCTTAATCCAACCACCATTAACACAATACCGGTGTAAAACAGCGGTGCAGTATTATGCGGATGCATTACCGCCCAGTTACGGATACCTTCCAGATTGAACGAGCCGGTTGCACCGTAAATTAATGCAATACCGAATAGCAAGAAGCCGGTAGAAAAAGCCCCCATCAGGAAATACTTTAAAGAGGCCTCATTGGATGCAAAATCGCGCTTGCGGATACCGGCCAGGATGTACAGGCTCACGGACATAATTTCCAACCCGATAAACAGCATCGTTAGGTTATTGAAGGATACCATAACAATAATACCTGCCAGCGAAAACAATATAATGGCGTAATACTCAGCTACATTCTTGCTGATCTGTTCAAAATAACCTTTAGACAGCATCAGGATGAGCAACGTAGAAATAATCGCTACCGATGAAAAAGCAACCGCATAGTTATCAAACAGCATCATGCCGCTGTAAATGGGCACAGCGTTGCTGTTCCATTGCATTACGGACGCTCCTAAAGCAGCCAAAAGGCCCACAATAGTTACCGGTAACAGTAAATGTTTAGCGTTATATAAACCCAGGTAAAGTAATATCAAGGGTAAAACAGCAATTATAATCAGCGTATTCATTTTTTACTTTACTCAATAATTATTTGTGCGATAAAGCCACGTTAATTTTTTGATTCACCGTATTTACCAGATCAGTTACCGCAGCTTCAGATAAGTGCATTACCGGCTGAGGATACACACCCAAAAAGATGATCAGCGCGCAAAGTATGCCCAACACAATTTTCTCGGAGGCGGTAATATCGGTGAAAGTAGCGGTTAAGGCATTGGTTTCGCCCTGCATTACATTTTTATACATGCGCAGCATATAAACAGCGCCCAAAATAATGGTTAACCCGGCTCCGGCTGCAATCCAGATGTTATATTGATAAACGCTGTTCAGCAACAAAAACTCACCGATAAATCCATTGGTTAAAGGCAGGGCCACGGTAGCCAGTACCACTATGAGAAAAAGCTGAGCAAACTGTGGGGCCACTTTGGCAATACCGCCCAACTCGCTGATTTTACGGGTGCCCAACTGGCGGCTGATGATATCCCAGGCAAAGAACAAACCGACTACTTCAATGCCGTGATTCAGCATTTGTATCTCGGCGCCTTGCACACCTTCAATGCTCCAGGCAAAAATACCCGCAGCAATCAGGCCTACGTGAGCGATAGAAGCATAAGCAGTTAAGCGCTTGCCATCATTTTGACGAAAGGCGATGATGGATGCGTAAACGATACCTACCACAGCCAAAATTAACGGCAGATTCTGCCAGTAATAAAAAGTAACCGGAGCTACAGGAATCATCCAGCGGATAACACCGTAGATACCCATTTTCAGCATAATACCCGACAACATCATGGTACCGGCTGAGGGCGATTCGGTATAGGTGTCCGGCTGCCAGGTATGCAGCGGAAACACCGGCATTTTAATAGCAAACGCTAAAAAGAAAGCCCAAAACACATAATCCTGGTTTTTCTCCGGCAGGTTCAGTGCATAAAATGCGTGGATGTCAAACGTTTTGTTGGGGGTTTGCAGATACAGGTATATGATAGCCAGCAGCATGAACAAGGAACCGGCAAAGGTGTAAATGAAAAATTTCAATGTAACCTTGATACGGTTTTGACCGCCCCACATAGCGCAAATGAAGTAAATAGGAATCAACGCTACTTCCCAGCCAATGTAAAACAGAAAACCATCCAGTGCAGTAAATACCAGCAGCAAACCGCTCTGCATAAACAAAATCAGTGCATAAAATGCGGACGGATTAGAATAAGTATGTTTAAAGGTGGTGGTAATGATAATAGGCACCAGCAAAGCAGTTAATAAAACCGGAATAATACTGATACCATCAATGCCTGCACTAAAATAAATGCCCAGTTTAGGAATCCAGGGATAATCAGCAGTAAACTGCATAGCCGCGTTCGGCACAAACTTAGACAGAAATACGCCTGCCAGTACCAGTTCGGCTAAGCTGAATAACAAGGCAGCATTTTTAGCAGCTTCGCCTTTTATGAATAAAAGGATGAAGGCGGCAAGTAAAGGCAAAAAGATGAGTAAAGTAACCGTCATTGTATATATACCGTAAACTATGCTTTAAATTTAATTAAGCTGTAGACCAGCGCAGCGATGATACCGATGACCATCATGAAAATATAGAACCCGACATTGCCGCTCTGCAGTAAACGCAGCCCGCGGCCAGTCTCTACCGAACCTTCGCCCAGGCCGTTCACTATGCCGTCGATACCCATTTTATCTACCACTTTATAAAAGAAATTAGATAGCCAGTCCAGCGGCTTGCGGATAACGGTATCATAAAACTCGTCAATGTAAAACTTATGGTAAGAAAGGTTAGTCAGTGCAGGGCGCTCGTCATTCTCGGCTGCCGGCACAACTGCAGTTCTTACATAGCATATGTAAGCGTAAATCCATGCAATCACTGCACCAAGCACAGATATGGCCATCAGTGTTCTTTCCATATTTAAGCTTAAATTGATTACGCCGGGTGCTTCGGTCGGCTTGCCGAATACTGGTTCCAGAAATTGCTCCAGCCAATGGTGACCGCCTAATGCTTCTGGTCTACCCATGAACCCGCCTACGGCAGACAGTATAGCCAGAATTATTAACGGAATGGTCATGTTAGCAGGTGATTCGTGCAAATGATGCTCCTGGTCGGGCGTCCCTCTGAATTTACCCCAAAAGGTAAGGTACATCAGGCGGAACATATAAAAGGAAGTCAGCATTGCAGTAATCACACCGATTACATAAAATACCGAATTGTAAGTAAACGTATGTGCCAGAATCTCGTCTTTTGAAAAGAACCCGGCAAATGGCGGAATACCCGAAATAGCCAGCGTACCGATCAGCATGGTAATAAACGTTACCGGCAGTTTGCTTTTCAGGCCGCCCATATTGCGCATGTCCTGTTCGCCGCTTACGGCGTGAATTACTGAACCAGCACCTAGGAACAATAACGCCTTAAAGAAAGCATGGGTCAATACATGGAAGAAAGCGCCAGTATAAGCGCCTACGCCCAAGCCTAAAAACATATAGCCCAACTGCGAAACAGTAGAGTAAGCCAATACCTTTTTAATATCGGTTTGTGTAACGGCTATCAGTGCTGCTAGCAACGCCGTAGCCAAACCAATTACTGCAATTACATTCATGGTAACCGGCGCCAGGTTGAACAGTACATGCGAGCGGGCAATCATGTATATACCTGCAGTTACCATCGTAGCTGCGTGTATCAGGGCCGAAACCGGTGTCGGGCCTGCCATTGCATCAGGCAGCCAGGTAAATAACGGGATTTGAGCCGATTTACCGGTAGCGCCCACAAACAGCAGTAAGGTAATCAGCAATATCGTTTTGTCGCCGGTATGAAAAGTTGCTGCCTTTGCAAAAACATCACTGTAAGCAACACTTCCAAACTTGCTGATAATTAAGAATACACCGATCAGAAAGCCTAAGTCGCCGATGCGGTTCATCACGAAAGCCTTTTTGGCTGCATCGGCATAGCTCGGGTTGGTATACCAAAAGCCGATTAACAGGTAAGAACATAAGCCCACGCCTTCCCAACCAATAAACATAATTACATAGTTGGAGCCCAGTACCAGCAACAGCATAAAGAACACAAACAGGTTGAGATAAGCGAAAAACTTACCGAATCCCGCATCATGATGCATATAGCCGATGGAATACAAATGAATAAGAAAGCCAACGCCGGTTATGATCAATAGCATAATAGCGCTCAGCTGATCAATCAGAAAAGCGAAAGGCACTTTTACCGTACCTGCAGAAATCCAGTTGAATAAGGTTACATTGATGGGATGCCCGGTAGATTTAACTTCCAGAAAAGCCCCCAGGCTAAGGCCAAATGAAATTAAAACCATAGCACTGGCTATGGTACCGATTAAGTTTTTAGGTAAAGCGTTACGGCCTAACCCATTAATTACAAAACCAGCCAGTGGTAACAAAGGTATCAGCCAGATATAATTATCCATAGTTATTATTGAGCGGCCAGCGGCCGGTATTCTGTTAAAATAAAAAGCCTTGCAAAATTGAAAGAGTTCAGGTTACCGGCAACCGGTCACCGAACACTAATCTTACCATTTTAACCTGTTCAATATATTTATATCAATAGAGTTGGTATTGCGGTGCACCATCACTATAATAGCAAGACCTACCGCAATTTCGGCAGCCGCCAGCGCCATAATGAAAAACACGAACACCTGCCCTGCGGCATCACCACGGTAAGCAGAAAACGCAGTAAGTAATAAGTTAACTGCATTCAGCATCAGTTCAACCGACATAAATACCACAATTGCGTTTCTGCGAATGAGTACACCAACAATACCAATGCAAAATATAATAGTGCTTAACAGAATATAATGGTTAAGCGGAACAATCTTAATGGCTTGGGTTAAACTTTCCATTATGCAGTCATGTTATTGGTTTTACCATCTTTGGTAGCCAGCAACACAGCGCCCACCATAGCCGATAGTAATAATATAGACGATACCTCGAAAGGCAATAAAAATTCGTTGAACAATACCTTGCCCAAATTTTCAACCGAACCTAAGCTTACGTTATGCAGTACGCCCGGCTCAGATTTGGCTAGTACTTTTACCGAAGCAATAAGGGTCACCAGCAAACAGCCGCCACCAATTACCCCGGCTATCTTTACCACAATGCTTTTACTGGGTTCGGTTTGCTTATTCAGGTTCAGCATCATCAGCACAAACAGGAACAGCACCATAATAGCGCCCATGTACACAATGAAGTTTACCATGGCTAAAAACTGTGCGCCTAATAAAATATAGTGGATAGTGAAGGTAAAAAAGGTAATAATCAAATACAGTACGCTATGCACCGGATTTTTGGCAAATATCACCAGCAGCGAAAAAAAAATGGAAAGAAAAGCGATAAAGTAAAATGTACTCATAGTGGCTTTAAGACAAAAATACCTTTGCCCGCGTTTGTGCGGGCAAAGGTATAAAACTTCTTTATTGATTTAAGGGCGGCTCTACTAATTTGTCTTTTCCGTAAATAAAGTCCTTACGGGTAAAGTCGGTAGGTACAATGTCACCGTCCAGATAAATGGCTTCTTTGGGGCAGGCTTCTTCGCACAAACCGCAAAAAATGCAGCGCAGCATATTGATTTCGTATACCGCAGCATATTTTTCCTCGCGGTACAAATGCTCTTCGCCTTTCTGGCGCTCGCCGGCCGTCATGGTGATAGCTTCAGCAGGGCATGACAGCGCGCACAAACCACAAGCGGTGCAACGTTCGCGGCCTTGCTCATCACGCTTTAAAGAATGCTGTCCGCGGAAGTTTTCTGAAAATTCACGCTTTTCTTCAGGATAACGGATGGTTACCTCTTTTTTGAAAAAGTGCTTCATGGTAATGCCCAGGCCCTGCGCAATTGCAGGCAGGTAGGCCTTTTCCCAAAAGTTGAGCGGTTTTGATTCCAGTACTTTTCGCTTATTACTTAATGGTTCCATGTAAAATCTTAATGAGTAAATTGTTTAATCAGGGTGATTACTACGCCGGTAATTACAATGTTGGCAATAGCCAGCGGAATCAGCGTGCGCCATCCCAGGTTCATCAGCTGGTCATAGCGGAAGCGCGGTATTGTCCAGCGGATCCACATGAAGAAGAAAATGAACAAAAATATTTTTGCGAATAAAATAACCACACCTAAGATGGCTCCCAAATTTGGGCCGATGTGTTGCGCTACCCAATCCATAAACGGATAGTTGTAACCGCCAAAGTATAGCGTAGCCATTACTGCTGAAGACACAAACATATTGATGTATTCGGCAAACAGGTAAAAGCCCAGTTTCATGGATGAATACTCCGTGTGATAGCCCCCTACCAGTTCAGTTTCGCATTCGGGTAAATCAAACGGGGTACGGTTGGTTTCGGCAAAGGCACACACAATGAAAATCAGGAAGCCCAGCGGTTGTTTAAAAAAGTTCCAGGTGAACCAGCCATCCGCCCAAAAGCCGTGCTGCTGCTCGGCAATGGTACGCAGACTGAGCGAACCGGTTACCATCAGCAGGGCAATGATTGACAAGCCCATTGATACTTCGTAGCTGATATTTTGCGAAGCGGCACGGATAGCGCCCATCAGCGAATATTTGTTATTGGAGGCCCAGCCGCCAATCATTACGCCGTATACGCCCAGTGATACCACACCGAAAATGTACAGAATGCCTACATTAATGTCGGTTACCTGTAAATCAACCGTATGGCCGCCTACTATAAGCTTTTGCCCCCATGGTATTACCGCAGAACCGATACAGGCGGTTAAAATGGCTAATGACGGACCCACCACAAACAGGAAGCCGCTGGAACGGGTCGGAATGATTTCTTCCTTCATGAACATTTTTACGCCGTCAGCCAGTGGCTGGAACATACCGCCCGGGCCTGCACGGTTAGGGCCCACCCGATCCTGAAAGAACGCCGCAATTTTACGCTCGGCGTAAGTGGAATACATAGCTACTACCAGGCTGATAGCAAAAACGGCAACAATTAAAATTACCTTGATAATTAATACGGATAGTTCCATTATAAGCGGGTCTCCCTTTCAAATTGTTCTATATTGGCTTCTTTCAGCACCGGGTTGGTTTTCACTACCGGCAGCGGATGCAGCGTTTCATAATGGTTGGCGCTGATTACCGATTGGTGCGATACCTTGCGCGGGCCTTCAATTACCCAGTCGGCAGTTTTCTTTTTATCAAAGCGGCAGGTATTGCAGATGAATTCTTCTACCTCGCCATACTGGTCTTTACGGCCGGTTACCCGCAACACATCTTCGCCTTTGTACCACAAGGTTACCTTACCGCAGCACTTATCGCAATCACGGTGTGCTTCTACCGGCTTGGTAAACCATACCCGGTTTTTAAAGCGGAATGTTTTATCGGTTAAAGCCCCCACCGGACAAACGTCAATTACGTTACCCGAAAAATCATTATCCACAGCTTTTTGAATATAAGTGGAAATTTCGGCATGGTCGCCCCGGTTCAATACGCCGTGTACGCGCTGATTGGTAATCTGGTCGGCGGTAAACACGCAGCGGTAACACAAAATGCAGCGCGTCATGTGCAGCTGTATTTTATCACCGATGTCAATTTTCTCAAAGGTACGGCGGTCAAACTCATACCGGGTTTTGGCAGCGCCGTGTTCAAAGCCTAAATCCTGTAAATGGCACTCGCCGGCCTGATCACAAATTGGGCAGTCCAAGGGATGATTAATCAGAAGCATTTCTACCACACCTTTACGCGCTTCACGCACTTCGGGCGAGGTGATATTCTGCACTTCCATACCATCCATTACAGTAGTACGGCAGGAGGCTACCAACTTCGGCATGGGGCGGGGGTCTTTTTCAGAACCTTTGCTCACCTTCACCAAACAGGTACGGCATTTACCGCCACTGCCTTCCAGTTTAGAATAATAGCACATGGCTGGCGGAACAATATCCCCTCCTATCTGCCTTGCGGCATTCAGGATGCTGGTTCCCGGCTCCACGTCTATCGAAATTCCATCTATTGTTACTTTCATTCTCTGTTAAGTCAAAATTAAAAAGTCAAAAGTCAAAAAGCTTTTATGCTTTCATCTCTTTTTACCGTTGCAAACTGAGAATAATTGAAGCGATAATTTTAGACAGTTCATCCGCTTCTTTTATTAATTCGTTCAGTCTATCTTTTCTATCTATTAATATTGTATCTCTTATTAAGCAAAGCCAGTACTTAGTCTCATTAGCAGATTTTAAAGCTATAATATAAAACTTTATAAAATCCTTTTGTGAACTTCCAGACTTAGCTTCAATTATGTTAGCCCCTATTGAAGTTGCACCCCTGAGCAACTGATCAAACATTGAAAAGTAAATTCGTTCATATTTAGCGTTTGAGATAAAGATTACTGTTTCCTTTGAAAACTGATAACATCTATGCTTAATGTCAAAAGGCTTTTCGCTCAACGCAACTTCTTATTTTTGAATTTTGACTTTTTAATTTTGACTTTAATTTATGCCAACTCCGGCTTCACTAACGGATCAGCATAATGTGCTAAACCGTAATTTCTTACTACCGCCTCTGCCCCATTAGTTACATGCCATTCAAATTCATCTCTGAAGTGGCGAATGGCGCTGGCTACCGGCCAGGCAGCCGCATCACCCAGCGGGCAAATGGTATTACCTTCAATTTTTTTAGATACATCTACCAGCAAATCCATATCGCTCAGGCGACCATGACCGTGCTCTAAACGATGCAGCACCTTTTCCATCCATCCGGTACCTTCGCGGCAGGGCGAGCACTGGCCGCAGCTTTCGTGATGATAAAAACGGGTGAAATTCCAGGTATTGCGTACAATGCACTGATCTTCGTCAAAGGCGATAAAACCACCCGATCCCATCATGGTGCCGGTGGCAAAACCACCGTCAGACAGGGATTCGTAGCTCATCAGCCGCGCTTCGTTATTGATGGTTTTGGTGATCAGGTTAGCCGGTAAAATCGGTACCGATGAACCACCGGCTACTACGGCTTTCAGACGCTTGCCGTTGGCGATACCGCCGCAATATTCGTCTGAATAAATAAATTCTTCGACCGGAACACCCAGCTCGATTTCATAAACGCCCGGCTTTTTCAAGTTACCGCCGGCTGAAATCAACTTGGTACCGGTACTGCGGCCAATACCGATTTTGGCATATTCTTCGCCGCCATCATTAATAATGGGCACCGTAGCCGCAATTGATTCTACGTTATTTACTACCGTTGGGCAACCCCATAAACCTGCGATAGCCGGGAAGGGAGGTTTGATGCGCGGATTACCGCGCTTGCCTTCCAATGATTCGATTAAAGCCGTTTCTTCGCCGCAAATGTAAGCACCGCCGCCGGGCTGCACATATAATTCCAAGTCGATACCGGTACCTAAAATGTTCGTACCTAAAAAGCCGGCATTTTTTGCCTCAGCAATGGCCTTTTCCAGTATGCGTATCTGCGGCATCATCTCGCCGCGTACATAGATGTAGGAAGTTTTAGCGCCTAAGGCATAGCTGGCAATGATCATTCCTTCAATTAACAAATGAGGGATA
>CAXTCH010000049.1:0-13026 GCA_964241945.1 uncultured Mucilaginibacter sp. | reverse complement strand
GTTTGTTCTTCTCTGATAAAAGATATGACCTGGGTGATGTGGGCCGTTACCGCATCAACCGCAAGCTGAAGATGGATACATCAGATGAAACTAAGGTTTTAACCAAAGCAGACATCATTGCTATCGTTAAATACTTAATTAAGCTGATCAACTCTAAGGCTGAAGTGGATGATATTGACCACTTGTCAAACCGTCGTGTACGTACTGTAGGTGAGCAATTATATGCACAGTTTGGCGTAGGTCTGGCGCGTATGGCCCGTACCATCCGCGAGCGTATGAACATCCGTGACAACGAAGTGTTCACGCCAACAGATCTAATCAACGCACGTACACTGTCATCAGTAATCAATTCATTTTTTGGTACCAACCAACTGTCTCAGTTTATGGACCAAACCAATCCACTGGCCGAAATCACGCACAAGCGTCGTTTGTCAGCCCTTGGCCCTGGTGGTCTGTCGCGTGAGCGTGCCGGTTTCGAAGTTCGTGACGTGCACTACACCCACTATGGTCGTTTGTGTACTATCGAAACTCCGGAAGGGCCGAACATCGGTTTGATTTCATCCTTATGCGTTCATGCCAAGATCAATAACTTAGGCTTTATCGAAACACCGTACAAACGTGTGGTTGATGGTAAAGTTGCTGTTGAAGAGCCGGTAATTTATTTGTCAGCAGAAGATGAAGACGGTAAAACCATTGCTCAGGCAAACGCGATGTATGACGAAAACGGTCAGTTTGATACCGCACGTGTAAAAGCACGTTTCGAAGGTGACTTCCCGGTTATTGAGCCAGAACGTTTGGATTATATGGACGTTGCACCAAACCAGATTACCTCGATTGCAGCTTCATTGATTCCGTTTTTGGAACATGATGACGCCAACCGTGCGCTGATGGGTTCGAACATGCAGCGCCAGGCCGTACCACTGCTGCGCCCTGAAGCGCCGATTGTAGGTACCGGTTTGGAAGGCCGCGTAGCCCGCGACTCACGTACCCTGATTAACGCCGAAGGCGATGGGGTGGTAGAGTATGTGGATGCAAACGAAATACATATCCGGTATGACCGTAACGAAGATGATCGTTTGATCTCTTTCGATGAGGATACCAAAAAATACCGCCTTACCAAGTTTAAGAAAACCAACCAGAGCACTACCATGAACCTGAAGCCAATTGTAAAGAAAGGCGAACGGGTTTCAAAAGGACAGGTGTTGTGCGAAGGTTATGCTACACAGGATGGTGAACTGGCTTTGGGCCGTAACCTGAAAGTAGCATTCATGCCTTGGCAGGGATATAACTTTGAGGATGCGATTGTGATTTCTGAGCGCGTGGTATCTCAGGATATTTTCACCTCATTACACGTTGAAGAATTTGAATTAGAAGTTCGTGATACCAAGCGTGGTGAGGAAGAACTGACTCCGGATATTCCGAACGTATCTGAAGAAGCTACCAAAGATCTAGACGAAGACGGTATCATCCGTATCGGCGCCGAGGTAAAAGAAGGCGACATCCTGATTGGTAAAATTACACCTAAGGGTGAATCTGATCCTTCACCGGAAGAAAAGTTGTTACGTGCCATATTTGGTGATAAAGCCGGCGACGTGAAAGATGCATCATTGAAAACTCCGCCGTCTATCAGCGGTGTGGTAATTGATACCAAATTGTTTTCACGTGCCAAAAAGACTTCAAAAGCTGAAGAAAAAGCACAGTTAGAAAAACTGGATACCCGTCACGATAAAGCGAACAAAGACCTGAAAAATAGACTGGTAGATAAGCTTTTTGAAATTGTAAACGGTAAAACTTCACAAGGTGTATTCAATGTTTATAAAGAGCTGTTGGTGCCGAAAGGAGTGAAGTTTACGCAGAAAATTTTAGCGGAGCTGAACTACGAAAACATCAATCCTACCAAGTGGACTACCGACGACGACAAAAACGACCAGATTAAAACTACTTTGCACAACTACAACATTAAGTTGAACGAAGAACTGGGCGCTTACCGTCGTGATAAGTTTGCCATCAGTGTAGGTGATGAGCTACCATCAGGTATTGTGCAAATGGCCAAGGTATACATCGCCAAAAAGCGTAAGCTGAAAGTAGGTGATAAAATGGCCGGTCGTCACGGTAACAAAGGTATCGTTGCCCGCATTGTTCGCGATGAGGACATGCCATTCCTGGAAGACGGAACACCGGTAGATATCGTACTGAACCCGCTGGGCGTACCTTCGCGTATGAACCTGGGCCAGATTTATGAAACCGTATTAGGCTGGGCCGGTAAAGAATTGGGTATCAAGTTTGCTACCCCGATTTTTGACGGTGCAAGCTACAGCGAAGTGGAAGATTGGATTGCCAAAGCAAAACTGCCGGCAACCGGCCGTACTTACCTGTACAACGGTTTAACCGGCGAGCGCTTTGACCAGCCAACCACCGTAGGTATCATCTACATGCTGAAACTGGGTCACATGGTTGACGATAAGATGCACGCACGTTCAATAGGTCCGTATTCGTTAATTACACAACAGCCGCTGGGTGGTAAAGCTCAGTTCGGTGGTCAGCGTTTTGGTGAAATGGAAGTTTGGGCACTGGAAGCCTTCGGTGCAGCCAACATCCTGCAGGAAATCCTCACAGTAAAATCTGACGACGTGATTGGCCGTGCTAAAACTTATGAGGCTATCGTTAAAGGTGAAAACCTGCCTACACCATCCGTACCGGAATCATTCAACGTATTGGTTCACGAGTTACGCGGCTTAGGTTTGGATATCACTTTAGAATAATAAAATTGATTAGTGAGGGATTGGGTGCTTCCGGGTATCCAATCCTTTGTTAACTTCTATGTGCAAGGAGAGTGGCAGAAAGAAAATGTTGCTCATTCACTAAATCATAAAAAAGAGCTATGTCTTACAAAAAGGATAATAAAATCAAAAGTAACTTTACCACTATTACCATCAGTCTGGCCTCACCTGAGTCTATTCTGGAGCGGTCAAGCGGTGAAGTGTTAAAACCTGAAACCATTAACTACCGGACTTACAAGCCCGAGCGTGATGGTTTATTCTGCGAGCGTATTTTTGGTCCGGTTAAAGATTACGAATGCCATTGCGGTAAGTACAAACGTATCCGGTACAAAGGTATCGTGTGCGACCGTTGCGGTGTAGAAGTAACCGAGAAGAAGGTGCGTCGTGAGCGTATGGGCCACATCAACTTAGTGGTTCCGGTAGCACACATCTGGTATTTCCGTTCTTTGCCTAATAAGATTGGTTACCTGCTGGGCTTACCTACAAAGAAGCTCGACCTTATTATTTACTACGAAAGATATGTAGTTATTCAGCCCGGTATTAAAGAAACTGACGGAATTTCTAAAATGGATTTCCTGACCGAAGAAGAATACCTGGACGTGTTGGATACTTTACCAAAAGAAAACCAATACCTGGACGACAAAGATCCGCAGAAATTTGTGGCTAAAATGGGTGCTGAGGCGCTCGAAGAGTTGTTGAAGCGTCTGGACCTGGATCAATTATCTTATGATCTGCGCCATCAGGCCGCTAATGAAACTTCACAGCAACGTAAGAATGAAGCTTTAAAACGCCTGCAGGTAGTTGAAGCTTTCCGGGATGCGCAAGGCCATATTGATAATAATCCGGAATGGATGATTGTAAAAATCGTTCCGGTTATCCCGCCGGAGTTGCGTCCGTTAGTGCCATTGGAAGGTGGCCGTTTCGCTACTTCCGACTTGAATGACTTGTACCGTCGTGTTATCATCCGTAATAACCGTTTAAAACGCTTAATTGAAATTAAAGCGCCTGAAGTAATCTTACGTAACGAAAAACGTATGTTACAGGAAGCGGTGGATTCATTGTTTGATAACTCACGTAAAGTAAATGCAGTTAAAACTGAAGGTAACCGTGCCCTGAAATCACTTTCAGATATTCTGAAAGGTAAGCAAGGCCGTTTCCGTCAGAACTTGTTGGGTAAACGTGTAGATTACTCTGCCCGTTCGGTAATTGTTGTTGGTCCAAACCTGAAGCTCCATGAGTGCGGTTTGCCGAAAGATATGGCTGCTGAGCTGTTTAAACCGTTCATTATCCGTAAGATGATTGAACGCGGTGTGGTGAAAACCGTAAAGTCAGCTAAAAAGATTGTTGACCGTAAGGACCCGTTAGTGTGGGATATTCTGGAAAACGTGCTGAAAGGTCACCCGGTATTATTAAACCGTGCGCCTACGTTGCACCGTTTAGGTATCCAGGCGTTCCAGCCAAAATTGGTAGAAGGTAAAGCCATCCAATTGCACCCTTTAACCTGTACTGCGTTCAACGCCGACTTTGACGGTGACCAGATGGCTGTGCACGTACCGCTGGGTAATGCTGCTATTTTGGAAGCCCAAATTTTGATGCTGGCTTCGCACAACATTTTGAACCCTGCTAATGGTACACCAATTACCGTACCTTCTCAGGATATGGTGTTGGGTCTTTATTATATCACCAAAGGCCGCAAAACTGATGATACACGTGTAGTAAAAGGCCAGGGCCTTACTTTCTACTCTCCGGAAGAAGTAACGATTGCTTACAACGAAAAGAAGGTTGACCTGCATGCGTTCATCAAAGTAAAAGTAAACGTTAAAGAGCGTGATGGCTCTATTGTAAATAAACTGACCGAAACTACGGTAGGCCGTGTACTGTTCAATCAGCACGTACCTGAAGAAGTAGGTTACATCAACGAGCTGCTGACCAAAAAATCACTGCGCGACATTATCGGCGAGGTAGTAAAAACTACTGGTATGGCCCGTGCCGCACAATTTTTGGATGACATCAAGGAATTAGGTTTCCAGATGGCCTTCCGTGGTGGTTTGTCATTCAACCTGCAGGACGTAAACATTCCTGCACAAAAGGTAGATCTGATTCAGCAAGCTTCGCGCGAAGTTGAAGAGGTAATGAACAACTATAACATGGGTTTCATTACCAACAACGAGCGTTACAATCAGATTATTGATATCTGGACCCGCATCAACAACCGGTTAACAGCCAATGTAATGGAAATTCTGTCAACAGATAACCAGGGCTTCAACTCGGTATACATGATGCTGGATTCAGGTGCACGCGGTTCCAAAGAGCAGATTCGTCAGCTGGCCGGTATGCGTGGCTTGATGGCGAAACCTCAAAAATCAGGTTCAGGTGGAGAGATTATTGAAAACCCTATCCTGTCAAACTTTAAAGAAGGTTTGTCGGTATTAGAGTACTTTATTTCTACCCACGGTGCCCGTAAAGGTTTGGCGGATACTGCGTTGAAAACTGCGGATGCGGGTTACCTTACCCGTCGTTTGCATGACGTTGCCCAGGATATGATCGTAGGCGAAGAAGATTGCGGTACATTGCGCGGTATCTTTACTACAGCCTTAAAAGATAACGAAGATATTGTTGAGCCTTTGTACGACCGTATTTTAGGCCGTACCTCGTTGCATGATGTGCATGATCCTATTACCAACGAACTGTTGGTATCAGCCGGTCAGGACATTACTGAAGATATCGGCAAACGTATTGAAAACTCTCCGTTGGAAGGTATCGAAATCCGTTCGGTATTAACCTGCGAAAGTAAGCGCGGTGTCTGCGCCTTATGCTACGGCCGTAACCTGGCCAGCGGTAAGCGCGTACAGCGTGGCGAGGCAGTGGGTGTAATTGCAGCCCAGTCTATCGGTGAGCCGGGTACACAATTAACCCTGCGTACTTTCCACGTGGGTGGTACTGCATCAAACATCGCTGCTGAATCACAAATTAACGCCCGTTACAACGGTATCATTGAATTTGAAAACGTACGTACCGTGCCTTTTGAAACTGCTGAAGATGGTACTTTAGATGTAGTATTAGGCCGTTCAGGTGAATTCCGCATTATTGAAGAAGGCAGCAATAAGGTGATCATGACCAACAACATTCCATATGGTTCATACCTGTATGTGGCTGATGGCAGCAAGATTACTAAAGGCGACCGCATTTGTTCATGGGACCCGTACAACGCGGTAATTATTTCTGAATTTGCCGGCCGGGCTCAATTTGAAGCGGTATTGGAAGGCATCACATTCCGTGAGGAATCTGACGAGCAAACTGGTCACCGTGAAAAGGTGATCATCGATACCCGTGACAAAACCAAGAACCCGGTTATCCAGATTGCTGATAAAACTGGTGTAATTAAAGGATACAACATTCCGGTAGGTGCACACATTGCGGTTGACGAAGGCGAAAAGATTCAAACCGGACAGGTAATTGCTAAAATTCCTCGTTCAACAGGTAAAACCCGTGACATCACCGGTGGTCTGCCACGTGTAACTGAGTTGTTTGAAGCACGTAACCCGTCAAATCCTGCGGTAGTAACCGAGATTGATGGTGTGGTAACCTTGGGTGGCGTAAAACGTGGTAACCGCGAAATCACCATCGAATCACGCGACGGGCAGATTAAAAAGTACCTGGTACCGCTGTCCAAGCACATCCTGGTTCAGGATAATGACTTTATCAAAGCCGGTATGCCATTGTCTGACGGTTCCATTTCTCCTGCCGACATCCTGGCTATTAAAGGCCCGGCTGCGGTACAAGAGTACCTGGTAAACGGTATTCAGGAAGTTTACCGTCTGCAAGGGGTGAAGATCAACGATAAGCACTTTGAAGTGATTGTTCACCAAATGATGCAGAAGGTACAGATTGAAGATCCGGGCGATACCCGTTTCCTTGAAAGAGAAGCGGTAGACAGCTGGGATTTCATGATGGAAAACGACGATATCTTTGATAAAAAGGTAGTGGTAGACCCAGGAGATTCAAATACTCTTAAAGCCGGTCAGATCGTGTCATTACGTAAACTGCGCGACGAAAACTCAGTGCTGAAACGTAAAGATCAGAAGACGGTAGAGGTGAGGGATGCCATCGCGGCTACTTCGAGCCCGCTGCTGCAAGGTATCACCCGTGCTTCATTAGGTACCAAGTCGTTTATCTCGGCAGCATCCTTCCAGGAAACCACCAAGGTGCTAAACGAGGCTGCTATTGCCGGCAAGAAAGACAATATGCTCGGATTGAAAGAAAACGTAATTGTAGGTCACCTGATTCCGTCGGGTACCGGTTTGCGCATCTATGATAACATCCGCGTAGGTTCACAAGAAGAATTTGATCGTTTGATGGCCTCTAAAACAGAGGAAGCTGCGGTTTAATTTTTTTTAATTCTATAATTTTTTTCAAAGCCATCCTGTACTGCAGGATGGCTTTTCTGTTTTATATTTTTATGGTTTCCAAATACGGGGTGTTGCTATCGTTGTAGAATAAATTATTTTCCCTATTTTTATTTCGTTAATCTGTACGTAATTTAGGGTGATAAAAGGCTCAGTACGACAGTAGCAAAGGTAGGAGTTGGGCTTAAAAAGAGTCTGAAATAAGGTGCTCAAGTGCCTAAAAAAGTACAAAACGGCCTGTTGATAAATCGCCATATATATACTATATGTGCAAATATTACCTGATTTGCCGGGTATTGGTGGATAACTAATGTTTGGCAATTAGTATAATATATTATTATTTCGTTATCTTCGCCAAGCACTTTATGGTAAAATGCGAATAAAGTGTGATAATAGCTATTGATTTTTAAAAGCTCTTTAAGTTTTATGATGCACTATTTAAAAGGTGTTTTTGTAGTTCTGGTGCTATGTGCTGCGATCCTAAACCTTGCCTCATGTTCATCTTCGGCCAAGAAAGTGAAATACTTTCAAAATATACCCGATTCCGGCGCTTTGGCGGATATTCCCAGAATTGAATATCGCGAGCCCAAAATTCAGGTGGATGATATTTTAACGATCAATGTTATCACATTAGACCCTGCCGCGTTGGCTACCATCAATTTGGGTAACGTTCCCAGTTCCTCTACAGGGTCTCTAACTCCTGCAAGTATTTCAACTACAGGCAGCCAGGTGGTTGCCGGTTATTTGGTAGATAAAAACGGTATGGTAAGCATTCCGGTAATAGGTGAAGTAAAAGTAGCCGGCCTGACTACAGCTGAAGCAAGAGACGCAGTGAGTAAAGCGGCTAAAGAATATTACAAAGATGCGTCGGTGATCGTTCGTTTTGCTAATTTTAAAATTACAGTAGCCGGTGAAGTTGCCCGTCCATCGGTGTATATCGTTCCTAATGAAAAGGTAACGTTGCTGGATGCCTTGGGTATGGCTGGCGACTTGACCGTATTTGGCAAGCGGGATAACGTGTTATTGATCCGTACGCTAAGTGACGGCACTCGTGAACTGCACCGCTTTAACTTGAATCACGCTGATGTCTTAACATCACCCTATTTTTATTTGAAGCAAAATGATTATGTGTATGTGCAGCCTTCAAAAGGAAAGGCAGCAGCCACCGATGCCAGTCAAACCCGCACTTATGCTATTGTAGGCTCATTATTGTCTGTGTTAATTGTAATTGCCAGCAGAATTAATTTTTAAATTAGGAATACCACAAGTATGTCTGATCAACTTAACAGTCAATTCACACCTAAAAATCATAACGACGCCGACAGCGACGATATAAAAATTGACCTTAAATCTTACGTTCAAAAGGTAAGTATCTACCGAACATTATTCATCATTAGTATGATTGTTTGTTTGGTATTGGCCTTTTTATATAACCGTTATTCAAGCCCTAAATATAAAATATCAGCGCAGCTATTGGTGCAGGATGATAAATCTAATCCAAGCAGCAGCAGTATGTCAGGTGCCGGCAGCGGATTGGATCTTGACTTTTCCAGCTTGTTCAATTTCCAAAACAATGCACAGAACGAAGTTCAGGTAGTAAAATCCCGTACCCTGATACTGCAAACCATAAATGAACTGCAGCTAAATGTAGTTCCGTATAAGGCCGGCCGCATACGCGACATTGAACTGAATGCCGACGAGGTGCCGTTTAAAGTACAAATCGTAGGCAATATCGATTCTATAAAGAAACGTAACTATGATATCCAGATCAACGGTAACGAATTAACCGTTAAAAACCGGAAAGAAGATCTGGATACTAAAGTAAGATATGGCCAGAAGGTACAGGGAGAAGACTTTGGAATGATTTTTACTCCAAACCCTGTCTATCATCCTCGGGCGTTAAAAAAAGACGAAAAGCCCAATGACGATTATGTAATTACTGTCAAATCAGTTAACGAAGCTTTAAAAGATTTCTCCGATGATTTTGATGCTGACCTGACCAATAAAGAAGTAACTACCATCGACTTAAATTACAATTACCCTAATCCGCGGAAGGGGGAGATTATATTACAAACCTTAATTAACTTCTACCTTAAGGCTGCCTTGCAAGATAAAGTACGCACTGCAGATAGCACCCTCGTGTTCATCAACTCGGAGTTGAGTACAGTAAGTACTTCTTTAGACAGCATTGAGCGAAAGGTAGAAGCTTTTAAAAAGCTCAACCAGTTAACTGATATTACTGAACAAGGTAAATTATTGGTAGGAAATGCCACTGAATATTACAACAAAGTAAACGAGCAGGATGTGCAGTTATCGGTAGCTAACGATTTGATCAGATTTTTTAATGATCCTAAAAATCAACGTATTATTCCTACGTCTTTAACAGTTACTGACCCCAGCATCAATACTGCATTAGCCGGTTACAATTCATTGATTGTAGAACGCGACCGGGCAAATCTGTCGTACACTGCTAAAAACCCTGCTGTAAAAAATTTAGATGAGCAGATTAATGATGCGAGAGCTGGGATGCTTAAAAACTTGCAGGCCTATAAAAACTCAATTGTAATTACTAAAAATAAGCTGGCTTCCCAAAGTCGGGTGCTTACTAATCAAATCAGCCATGCACCTACTCAGGAGCGCACTTATCTGGATTACACGCGGCAACAGGAATTAAAACAAAGCCTATACTTATTTTTACTGCAAAAGCGCGAAGAAACTGCTATATCGAAAACGTCGACCATATCTGATTCCGAGATTGTTGATCCGGCTAAAAGTGATTACTTGCCTTATAAGCCTAAAAAGCCGCTGGTGTATTTGATCGGGATGTTTTTAGGTTTCCTGCTGCCCCTGGGTTATGTAAACATTCGCGAAATGCTGAATGTGAAAGTAAACAGCAGGGCTGATATAGAAAATATTGTAACTACGCCTATTGTTGGTGAAATTTCACATACCGACAATACTGAAAGCTTAGTGGTGAATAAAAGTTCCCGTTCGATTATTGCCGAGCAATTCAGGAGTCTGCGTACCAATATGCAGTATTTGCTGAATTATAATACTTCAAACGTTATTATGCTTACCTCCAGCATGAGCGGGGAGGGTAAATCATTCCTGACGCTGAACGTAGGTAATTCTTTGCCGATTGCCGGTAAAAAAGTGGTATTTATAGAACTGGATTTACGTAAGCCTAAACTGTCAGCCAACTTAGGTATTGATAATTCAGTTGGATTCACTAACTATATTATTTCAGACAATATGTCGCTGGATGCGGTGATTAAGCCCACCTGGTTTCATGAAAATTGTTCCATTATCTCTTCTGGCCCAATTCCTCCAAACCCCGCTGAATTATTACTGCATGACAAAGTTGACTATATGTTTGCAGAACTAAGAAAGCGGTTCGATTTTATATTGGTGGATACTGCGCCGGTGGGTTTGGTGTCTGACGCCTTGTTATTAGAAAAATACTCCGACATATTATTATATGTAATCCGCCAGAACTATACTTACAAATCTCAATTGAACATCATCAACGATTTGGTAGGAAATAAAAAGGCGAAAAAAGTGTATCTTATCGTCAATGATATTGAATCCAATTCAAAAGGCGGTTATGGATATGGCTACGGTTATGGATATGGTTACGGCTATGGCTATGGCTATGGCAGTTATGGAGGATATGCTGAACCTGAAAAGGGAAAAACCTGGTTTGGCCGAATGAAAAACAGATTTAAAGCATAAAAAAATACCTAAGCAGATTAATCATAATAAACAACACAAAATTTAAAAATAACTTATCATGTTTGATTTTAAATACAAAGCACCTAAAGTTATCTCCGAAATTGGATGTAACCACATGGGACAGTTTGAAATTGCCAAAGAACTGCTCAAGCTTTCAAAAGATTGCGAAGCTGATTACGGAAAGTTCCAAAAGCGTACCAACAAAGAGCTTTTAACCGAGGAGCAGTACAATGCACCGCATCCTAACCCTTACAATTCTTACGGAGCTACCTACGGCGCTCACCGTGATTTTTTAGAGTTTACCCAAGATCAGCATGCAGAGTTAAAGAAGTATGCAGAATCTATAGGTATCGGTTACGCTACTTCTGTTTGGGACATCACTTCGGCGCAAGAAATCATCGAGCTAAAACCCGACTTTATCAAAGTGCCTTCTGCCTGCAACAACCACTTTGATATGCTGGCTCTATTGCGCGACAGCTACGAAGGGGATATTCACTTATCAACTGGCATGACTACCAAAGACGAGATTGAAAGCATCGTTTCATTCTTCGAGGAAACCAACCAGGCAAAAGACCGGTTAGTAGTTTACAGCTGTACTTCAGGATATCCAGTACCGTTTAAAGATATTTGTTTACTGGAAATCAACAATTTACACGATAAATATGGTGACCGTGTACAAACCATTGGTTTCTCCGGCCATCACTTAGGTATATCGATCGACATCGTCGCTTATACCCTGGGTGCAGACTGGATTGAGCGCCACTTCACTAAAGACCGTACCTGGAAAGGTACCGATCATGCGGCCTCATTAGAAATTCCTGGTATGCAGAGATTGGTGCGTGACTTAAAACATACCCATGAAGCTTTGCAGTACAAGGCTGAGGAAATTTTAGATATTGAAAAGGTTCAACGCGAGAAATTGAAGTACAGAACCGAACGCTAATGAATATTGCATTCATTCCTTTACGTGGGGGAAGTAAATCTATTCCCTTAAAAAACGTAAAAGATTTTTGCGGACGTCCGCTATGCTACTGGGCTATAGCTGCTTTACAGCAATGCCAAGATATAGATTTGGTTGTGATTGCAACTGATTCGGTGGAAATAAAGGATATTGCTTTATCGTTTGAGTTTTCTAAACTGATAGTGTACGACAGGGATGCCGCCAACGCTGTTGACACTGCTTCAACAGAGGCGGTAATGCTGGAATATTTGAATAAAACAAATCATCAACCGGATGATTTGTTTATTCTTGTTCAGGCTACTAACCCATTTTTGCAAAGTCACCATATTTCCGAGGCGCTGGCTGAGATGCAAAACAACAATGCAGATTCAGTTTTATCATGTGTACGTTTCAAACGGTTCTTTTGGAACAATGACGGTACCTCAAAAAACTACGATGTGTATAATCGCCCGCGCCGACAAGACTTTGATGGTGAGCTGATGGAAAACGGAGCATTTTATGCTTCCAGTGTTCAGGATATTCAGGCTTCCGGCAATCGGATAAGCAGAAAAATTGCCATCTATGAAATGCCTGAATATACTTCATTTGAAATAGATGAGCCCGATGACTGGATGATTATGGAAAAGCTTTTCCAAAAGCATATTCTGAGTCAGTTACCTGAAGAAAAAAAGGTACAACCTAAAATTAAGCTTTTTCTGTCCGATGTAGATGGGGTGTTGACCGATGGCGGAATGTACTACACTGAGTCGGGCGATGAACTTAAAAAGTTTAATACCATCGATGGCATGGGCTTTCAGCTGATACGTGAAGCAGGTATCAAGACCGGCATTGTAACTACTGAACTGACCAATATTGTGGAGCGTAGAGCCAAGAAACTGAAATTGGATTACCTTTATCAAGGCAGAGGTTTTGGAGGAAAGCTGGAATCGGCTATGGAAATATGTGAGAAGGAAGGCATCAGTTTAAATGAAGTAGCTTATATAGGCGATGATGTTAACTGTATCTCTTTGCTGGAGGCGGTAGGTGTAGCAGCTTGTCCGGCTAATGCCTCTAAAAAAGTAAAGAGCATCAAAAACATATTGCATTTAAACATGGCCGGCGGCAATGGTGCAGTACGTGAGTTTGTAGAGTGGCTGTTTGATAACGG
>CAXTCH010000048.1:4564-13291 GCA_964241945.1 uncultured Mucilaginibacter sp. | reverse complement strand
GTCTTTATCCTCTTCCTGCCAGCGGTACCAGCCTTCGTCCACCAGGTTATAAGCAATACCCAGTTCACCGGCCCACTTGGAATAACGCTTCATGTTTTCAAAAGTCACGTCGCCATTGCCGGCCAACCATGACCACACACTTTTGCCCGGCTTAACCCATTCGGTATTAAAACCGTTCGGGAACAGTGACCGGTCAGGCTTAGGCGCTACATTGGCTATTATATCACAATTTACTAATGCATTTAAATCCTTGCCAACCTCAATGATACGCCAGGGCGTTTCCATGTTGCCACCCAAGTGGGTACTGCCGGCCAAGTTGGCCTTAAATACCCGGTTACCTGCTGCTTTAAGCGACATACCTGCAAAGTTGGTAACGCCGCCCTCGGTGATTGCCGCATAACCATCATGGTTTGGCAGTTTGATGGTAAGCGGCGGCCCTGCCAGCTGGCCCTCTTTTACTTCATCGATATTTTGTTCCAGATATTTCCCCTCGTAGGCATTCACATCGCCCTGACTCCAAACCGTGCTGCCAGCGGGAATAGTGAAAGTACTGTTGTCGGCATTTACTTCGGTGGCTTTACCCGGTGTCAACATATAGCGAAAGGCTACACCGTCGTTGTATACTTTAGCTTCAATATGCAAAGGATAGGTCCCCGCAACCGGAATTACTGCATCGGTACAATGGTTCACTGCCTGGCTATGTACTCCCCGCCAGGGATAGGTTTCGTTAATGGTTGTTTTTTTGGCAGCGCCTAAAGCATTGACTTCTCCTGTCTCCTTACCATCAACCATTAAGCCCAACAACGAAGGCTCGATTACAGCATAATTGTCTTTATTGACCTGATAACTGAGCCGGTGATCTTTCACTGATAGCATTAGTTTGATATGGCCGTCGGGCGATTTAATGGTTTGTGTGTTTTGTGCATGCAGGCGATACTGCCCCGCCGCCGCTAACAATAAAAGGCTAAAGAATTTTAGGTTTTTCATCGGATAAAGTAAAAATAGCAGCATCAACTTAACGCTGTACTTCCGGTAACTGGTGCATGAAAGTGACCCAAGCAAGGTAATCATAAACTTAATATTCATTCCAAACTGTTTAAAATTTGTAAAAGATGGAAATCCGGAGGGTGGCATCTACCCGGTATCAATCAAAATGCTGCTAATGAATATTCAGGAACTGCGAAAACAGAATTCGCATATCTCAGTCTTGTGAATAATGCTAATTATTTACTGCCAGAATGACAAATCAAATAATGGTACGGTTAACATCAACTATTGATGAGACAAGTGCATTTTAAAAAATAAACTTAATTTAGCAACCGGGTAAAAATCCAGTTAAACACTCCTTGTAAAGTTACCACTATGTTGTTGTTAGGAATTGATATAGGCACCTCATCGGTAAAAGTGTCTGTAGTAGATGCATTCACGCAAAAAGCGATCGCATCGGCACAATATCCTGATGTAGAGTCGCCCATCACTTCGCTGCATCCCGGCTGGGCCGAGCAGTCGCCCGAAATGTGGTGGCAGCAAACGCAGCAGGCCCTGCTACGCTGCCATGAAAGCGGCATGTATAACCCTGCGGATATTGCGGCTATAGGCATTGCTTACCAGATGCACGGTTTGGTAGTGGTTGACAAAAATCAAAAAGTGCTGCGGGACAGTATCATCTGGTGCGATAGCCGTGCGGTAGAGATTGGTAATAAAGCATTCGAAGTTATTAGCGAGGAAAAATGCCTGAGCCATTTACTAAATTCGCCGGGAAACTTTACTGCATCTAAGCTGGCCTGGGTAAAGGCCAATGAACCGGAGATTTATGAACGTATTGATAAACTGATGTTGCCCGGCGATTTCATTGCCATGAAGTTATCGGGCCATATATCCAGCTCCGTGTCTTCTTTATCTGAAGGTATATTTTATGATTTTCAGGACAACCAGGTTTCGGAAGATGTGCTCAGCTACTTTGGCTTCGAAAAAGCGCTACTTCCGGATATTCATCCGGTTTTTTCGGTGCACGGAACCGTCTCGGCTTCGGTGGCTGAACAATTAAAACTGAAACCCGGTATACCCATTACATATAAAGCCGGCGATCAGCCCAATAACGCATTATCTCTTAATGTACTGCAACCTGGCGAAGTGGCTGCCACAGCAGGAACTTCAGGCGTAATTTATGGCGTAAGCGACCAGCTGACGTATGATAAGCAATCGCGCGTGAATACTTTTGCCCATGTGAACTACACCGAGCAGCAGAAACGCCTGGGCGTTTTGCTTTGCATTAACGGAACCGGCAGCCTGAACCGTTGGGCGAAAAACCTGTTCGGCCAATCGGTAAGTTATATAGAGATGAATGAGATGGCCCAAACCGTTCCGGCAGGAAGTGAAGGCTTGCGGGTGCTGCCTTTTGGTAACGGCGCCGAGCGCATGCTCAACAACCGGTTGCCCGGCGTACATTTTCAGCATATCGATTTAAACCTGCATACTCATGCGCACATTTTCCGGGCGGTGCAGGAGGGCATAGCCTGCGCGTTCCGTTACGGACTCGATATTATGCGTGAAAACGGTATGCAGCCCTCGGTCATACGTGCCGGAAAAGCCAACTTATTTTTAAGCGATGTATTTACCCAAACGTTTGTGGACGTTACCGGCGTGCCGGTGGAGCTTTATAAAAACGATGGCAGCGTTGGCGCCGCTTTAGGGGCAGGTATCGGAGCAAGGTATTACCGGAATCCGGCCGAAGCTTTTCTACATATGCATCCGGTACAAATAACAGAGCCGTCGGGCACTGATTCAGAAGGACTTTATCAGGAATGGAAAACCCTGCTTAACAAACAAATAAATTAACTCATTTATACATCATCAACCCCGTTATATGTCAAACATCATCACCGGAGAGAAAGAATTTTTTACAGGCATCAGTGCCATTAAATACGAAGGTTTAGAAAGCGATAACCCTTTGGCTTACCGCTGGTACGATGCCCAAAAAGTAGTGGCCGGCAAAACCATGCAGGAACACCTGCGCTTTGCCGTAGCCTATTGGCACTCCTTTACCGGGAGCGGCGCCGACCCATTTGGCGAACCTACCCATTTATTCCCCTGGGATACCAAAAGGGATGCTGTTGAGCGCGCTAAAGATAAAATGGATGCAGCCTTTGAATTTATTACCAAGCTCGACTTACCTTACTACTGCTTCCACGATGTAGATGTGGTAGATTACACCAACGACATTAATGAAAATGACCGCCGGTTGCAGGCCCTGGTAGAATATGCCAAACAAAAGCAAGCACAAAGCGGTGTAAAACTACTTTGGGGAACTGCTAACCTGTTCTCGAACCGCCGGTATATGAACGGCGCTTCAACCAATCCCGACTTCCATGTGCTTACCCATGCGGCGGCGCAGGTAAAGGCAGCTTTGGATGCCACCATTGAATTAGGCGGCGAAAATTACGTGTTTTGGGGTGGCCGCGAAGGCTACATGTCTCTGCTGAACACCGACATGAAACGTGAGCAGGAACATTTTGCCAAATTTTTACATGCGGCTAGAGATTACGCACGTAAACAGGGCTTTAAAGGCAATTTCTTTATTGAACCCAAACCTTGCGAGCCCACCAAGCACCAGTACGACTATGACGCGGCCACCGTACTGGGTTTTTTACAGAAGTACGATTTACTGAACGACTTTAAACTGAATCTTGAGGTAAACCACGCTACCCTGGCAGGGCACACCTTTCAGCATGAGCTGCAGGTGGCGGCGGATGCCGGTTTGCTGGGTTCCATTGACGCTAACCGCGGGGATAACCAGAACGGCTGGGACACCGACCAGTTCCCGAATGACATTAACGAGGTGACCGAATCTATGCTGGTCATTCTGGAAGCGGGCGGCTTCGGCGGTGGCGGTATTAATTTTGACGCCAAGATCCGCCGTAATTCAACAGACCTGACCGATTTATTCCATGCCCATATTGGCGGCATCGATGTTTTTGCCCGCGCCCTGATTACCGCAGACCAAATCCTGCAAAAATCAGATTATAAAAAAATCAGGAAAGAACGGTACGCATCCTTCGATGGTGGTAAAGGTGCCGAGTTTGAAGAAGGTAAATTGTCGTTAGAGGATTTGCGTGCCTATGCTATTGAAAACGGTGAGCCGGCCTTAATTAGCGGCAAACAGGAATATTTAGAAAACCTGATTAACCGGTACATCTAATTTAATATATTTCAATAAAAAGGGCAGCCTGGTAACCAAACCAAGCGGCCCTTTTTATTGCGTCATTTTTTGGCTATTTACTGCGGCCTAAAGCATAATTGATACCGCCCAGCAGGTGTTTGATAAACACTTCGTCGGTGGTATAGCATTCGTCGGTATGGCCTAAGGCAGTGTAAAAAGCGCGGCCGCCATCATAAGCATGGTACCAGGACACCGGGTGCGTAGCGCCTAAGATACCGCCGTTATAAGTGCTTTCGTCCACCCGCATAAGCATGGTAACCTCAGGGTTCAGGTCTTTAAAATTATACCACTCGTCGGTGTGCTGAAACTGTTTGGGAATATCTTTGGTAGCCGGATGGTTGGCATCGGTTACATAAACAGTAGCGGTTTGCACTGCCGGGTGACTTTTGAAGAAAGCGCCTACCAGTTTGTTGTACCAATCCCACTCATAACAGCAATCGGTAGCGGCATGGATGCCTACAAAACCACCGCCATGATTGATAAACCCTTTAAAAGCTGCCTTCTGATCATCGGTTAATATGTTAGATCCGGTCGGACTCAGAAAAATAACAGCTTTATACTTGCGCAGTATTTGCGGAGTGAAAACGTCCGAACTTGAAGAAGTATCTACGTCAAAGTTATTTTCGGCTCCCAGCTTTTGAATGCATTTGATCCCAGCCGGGATGCTGGTATGGTGCCAGCCTTTGGTTTTACAGAAAACAAGTACGCGGTCTTTAGCTGCGGCGAAAGCCGCCTGTAAAATAAAGCAGCCTGCCAGCAAGGCTACTATAAATGCGCTTTTAATTGGTCTTTTCATAAAGATGAGTATAGTTGATGTTTATGTTTTGATTTAAGGCAAGGCAAAAGCAATGTAGCTGTCGCCGGGTGCAGCGCCTAACTTATTGCCGCCGCAGGCAATAACAATATACTGCCTGCCATTTACCTCATAAATGCTTGGCGTTGCAAATGCTGCCGCAGGCAATTGCGTTTGCCAAAGCAATTTACCATTCTTTTTATCGTAAGCGCGAAGCATTTTGTCTTTTGTGCCTGAAATAAACAACAAACCGCTTGCTGTTACGGCAGGGCCGCCATAACTTTCAGCTCCGGTTTGCAGAATACCTTTGGCCTTTAATTCAGGATACTCGCCGTATGGAATTTTCCATACATAGGCTCCGGTATTCAAGTTAATGGCATTAAGCGTACCCCAAGGCGGACGTACAGCCGGGTAACCATTTTTATCCAGAAATTTGCTGTAGCCGGATATCTCATAAGTGGCGGCTTTTGAAGAAATATTTGCAGCAGCTGCCGGCTCTTTGCTTTTTCCGGGCTCCGCCTTTTCTTCGCCGTACAAATAAGCCACCAAAGCGTCTTTTTGCTGCGGCGTTATTTTAGGGAAAGCCGGCATCATGCCTTTGCCATGAGCAACAATGCTGCGTATAAAATCGCGGGAACGCCGTGCGCTGATATTGACCAGTGAAGGGTAACCGCTGCCCGGGTTGCCTTTGCGCTCTGTACCGTGGCAAGGCGTACAGTTTTGCGTATAAATGCTCCGCCCGGCGGTCATGCCGGCTAACCGGTTTTGGTTTGCCGTAGGATGCATTGAAATCAACCAGGCCATTTCATTGCTGTTTACATATAATATACCATCAGGGTCCATAGCGGCCCCACCCCACTCAGCACCGCCGTCAAGTCCGGGATATACAATGGAACCCTGCCTACTCAATGGCGTAAACGGCCCTTCGGACCGGCTTTTTTTAAGGCTGTCGATCAATTCCTGCCTGTTGGCAGCTATGGGACTGATATCGTTTGCGGTAAAATGCTGACGTGCATAGGGTGCGGGCTTTAGGGGGATTGGCTGCGTAGCCCAACTCTGCTCGCCCGGAATGTCGGATTGCGGCACAGGCGTCTCCTTGATGGGAAACAGCGGTGTACCGTTTTCCCGGTCAAATACATATACCATTCCCTGTTTACTTACCTGTATTACCGCATCTACTTTTTTACCATTTATGGTAAGCGTCGCCAAATTTGGCGCAGCGGGCGGGTCGCGGTCTAAAATATCATGGTGCACCAGCTGAAAATGCCAGATGCACTTACCTGTTCTGGCATTTAAGGCCAGCAGGCAATCGGCAAACAAATTGGCACCTTTGCGCTGTGCACCATAAAAGTCATAGGCGGCCGATCCGGTAGGCACATATAATATACCACGCTTGCGGTCAACCGCCATGCCCGACCAATTGTTCCCGGCGCCCACGTCGGTATTTTTGTAAGCTTCTTTCGGCCAGGTGCTATATCCGTATTCGCCGGGTTGCGGAATGGTATGAAATGTCCAGGCTATTTTACCGGTTAGTACATTAAATGCCTGTATGTAACCCAAAGCTGCATCGCTGGCTTCCGAAACACGAAGCGGCATCACAATCAGGTTTTCAAAAATGGTACCCGGCGTGTTGGAGATGACCATCCGGTCTTTGGCAGTGGAGCCCAAACCTGCCTTCAAACTCACGCGGCCGCTATCGCCAAAAGAAAGTATGGGCTTTCCGTTCAGGGCATTTACTTCATACAGCCAGGAGCCGCTGGTGTAAAGTATGCGTTTATCGTTCCCGTTTTCCCAATAAGTCAGTCCGCGACTGGTGCTGAACTGGCCTGCATCAGCACTTTTTACACGCCATAACTGCCTGCCTGTAGCGGCATCGAGCGCGAAAGGCTCGGTGGTAGCCGTCATACCATATAATATATGATGTACAATGATGGGGTTACATTGAATTTGACCTGAATCGCGGGTATGATACGTCCAGGCTACTTTAAGTTGTTTTACATTAGCTACATTGATTTGACTAAGCGGCGAATAATGATTGCGCTCCGGGCCGCCCAAATACTCCTGCCATTCGGTGGTACCAAACGATGTCTTCTGCGAAAGGTCATGGCAGGCCATCCCGGTTACACAAAGCAGTATGAAAGCAACAACGTAAATATTTCTCATATTTAGCTCAGGCAAGGCTATTTGTAAAGCAATGCAGTTCATCACACTGAAATTCAGGCGAATGCAAATGCGCAATCAGTTTATTATAGGTTCTTTGTTTTAAAGCTATGAATTTTTATCACATTCATTATCTGCAAAACTGATAATTTACAACAGGCGGCACTTCCCGGCCGTCATGCTAAACTAAAACAGCCGCCCAATATAAAGCAGCTGTTTTAGATAGTATGAAAGCAGTCAAGCTTATTATATTTTATAATCTGTCCATTTTTGATCAGAGTTGGCGGAAGCCACTACGTTCTCGATAAACGCCATTCCCCGGATGCCATCTTCCACACGCGGAAAATCAGCAGCCACTTCCGGCGCTTCGGTGTTGTCGATGCGGGCAGATAAGGTGATCGAGAAATTTTTGTAAATGTTCGCAAATGCTTCCAGGTAGCCCTCCGGATGACCGGCCGGGGTACGGCATACATGGGCCGCTTCCGGGTACAGGTAACTATTGCCGGCGCCGGCACGCTGTATTTGTGCAGGCTGATCCAGCCATTTTATCAATAAGGTATTTGGCTCCTGCTGCGCCCATTCCAGGCCGCCTTTTTCACCGTACACACGTATTTTCAGCGCGTTCTCCTCTCCTGCTGCTACCTGCGATGCAATGAGCACACCGGATGCGCCCCCGTCAAATTTCAGCAGTACGGCACCGTCATCGTCCAAAGCACGGCCGGGAACTACAATGTTTAAATCGGCACATAACTTACTGATTTTCTGCCCGGTGATGTATTCGGCCAGATGCGCAGCGTGGGTGCCGATATCGCCCATGCTGCCGCTTTTACCGCTTTTAGATGGGTCGGTACGCCAGGCGGCCTGCGCATTGCCCTCACGTTCTGATAGCTTGCTGAGCCAGCCCTGCGGATATTCGACATAAACTTTACGGATTTGCCCCAGAGCGCCATGTTTCACCATAGCCTTGGCTTGTTTCACCATCGGATAGCCCGAGTAGGTATGGGTGAGGCATAGCAGCAGACCAGTTTCGTCTACCTTTGCCTTTAATTTTTGTGCCTCGTCCAAGCTTAGCGCTATCGGCTTTTCAATTACCACGTGGAAACCATGATCGAGCGCCATCATGGCGGGTGCAAAGTGGGCAAAGTTAGGGGTTACAATAGTCACAAAGTCCATACGCACATCTTCGGGCAGCTGGCTTTCTTTCTCAATCATTTCCTGAAAGGAAGTGTAGGTCCGGTCATCCGGCAGGTGAAGCATTTGTCCCGATTCCTTTGCCACCTCGGGATGGATACTAAGTGCGCCGCAAACCAGCTCAATGTTCCCGTCAATATTGGCCGCGTAGCGGTGAATAGCGCCGATAAAGGCATCCTTCCCCCCGCCAATCATGCCCATTCTTAATTTTCTGCTCATGGTATTGTTTAAGTAAGTTGTTGATGTTATAAAAAACCGCATAAGCCATGGCTCATCCGGTAAAATTTGAAGGTATTAAATTGAATGCAATTTTACAGTTCTGCTGTTAATATTTAAATATTTTTCCGTTTACCATCACCTCTTG
>CAXTCH010000048.1:0-4464 GCA_964241945.1 uncultured Mucilaginibacter sp. | reverse complement strand
CAGCGGCGGCCTTTTCGGTTAGCCCGCCTTCGGGTGTAACGGTATTGGTAATTAAATTCAGCGTACCGCCATTAGAGTAATAGATTTCTGCAGGCTTTTCTTCACCATTGTGCATGCGTGAGGAAAAGGTTACCTGGAACCCTTTGCCTGGGTCGTCTAGCGGACCATAATCAAACACGGCGGTAGTGGTATCCCAATTGCGCCGGCCGTCTTTCCACTGGTAAATGCCGCCGTTGGCTGTTACGCTGCGCGGATGGGGCAACCCGGTAAACCAGTGCACGGTATCAATCTGGTGCGACATCCACTGGCCCGGCATACCTGATGAATAGGGCCAAAACAACCGGTACTCCAAATAAATCCGCGGATTAAAAGCCTCATAAGGCCGGTTGAGTAAAAAACGCTTCCAGTCGGTATCTTCTTCTTTCAGCTTGGCTACCAAATCGGGGCGTCGCCAGCGGCCGGGCTGGTTTACATTCCAGGTCAGCTCCACCATGGTAATGTCGCCAAATTTGCCTTCTTTAATAAAGTTGGCGGCTGCCTGATAATTTTGCCCGCTGCGGCGTTGTGAGCCGATTTGCAGGATTTGCTTTGATCCTTTTACCGCCCTCAGCGCCGCCTTGTTATCATCCATGGTTTCAGCAAAAGGCTTTTCGCAATACACATCTTTTTTGTGCTGCACCGCTTCAATAGCATGAGAAGCATGGGCAAAATCGGGTGAGCTGATGATTACGGCATCCAAATCTTTCAATTGATACAGTTCATCATTATTCCGGCAGGCGGTAATGTCATGTCCTATTTTTTCCTTGATATGCGCCTGACCCAGGTTTCGCCGGTAACTCCATAAGTCTGACAGGGCCACCACATCAAAATTTAATTCTTTGTTATGATTCAAAAAGCAGGGAAACAAGGTGTCTTTAAACCGGTCGGAAAAGCCAATGACACCCACTCTTACCCGGTTATTGGCGCCGATGATGTTGCCATAGCTTTTAGCTGTCATGCCCAAAGTGCCCAAATAGGTTCCGGCCGAGGCTACCGCGGCGGTTTTGATAAAATCTCTTCGTGATGATGCCATAGCCGGGTTATTTAAGTTCTTTAATCTTGATGTTCCGGTACGATACGGTATTGCCGTGATCCTGCAAAAGAATATGCCCTTCGGGCGCTACGCCGAAATGCTCCCAGATTTTAAACTTGCTGATAGCCACCAGGTCTTCAAACGCTTTCGAGCCGCGTTCGTACTCCAGCACTTTGTAGCCGTTGAGCCAGTGCTCCACATGGTTGTTGGGGAACACCTTAATCATCCCGGTGTTCCACTCACCAATTGGTTTAATAGCGGCAGTGGGCTTTTTAGCCGGAATTAAATCATATAAGGATGATAGCGTACGGTCGCCGTCGCGGCCCAGTTTGGCATCCGGGTGGCGTTCGTCATCCAATACCTGGTATTCCAGGCCAATACCGGATTGCGAGGTCTTTTCCTTTTCTGTTACAAAATATTTTACGCCGCTGTTGGCGCCCTCGGTCAGCTTGAAATCGAATTTGAGAACAAATGCCGAATACTGTTTATCGGTCACGATATCGCCGCCCAAACCCTCTTCTTTTCCGTTGGAAGCTTGTATGGTTAAAACGCCGTCCTTCATTACCCAGCCCTGCTCCGGAAAATGATCTTTAAAAATGCCGCGCCAGCCCTGGCTGGTCTTGCCATCCCATAGCAAACGGAAACCTTCAGATTTTTCCTGCGGGGTAAGTGTATTATTCGATTGGGCAAAAGCAGTATGGGTGGCTAAGGCACACATGAGCACTGCAGCAAATACAAAGCTTGTTATTTTCATAATGATGTATAGGTCAACAAAGATATACGCCGGCTGGTTACGGCGCAGCAATTGGTTTTATGAACAGGATGAATTTAGAATACTTAATTGAGAAAATCAAAAAGCAACCTCATTAATTGTGGGTCAAGTTTTCAACACAAAGATTTTTGTCGAAATACGAGGCTTAAGAACTAAACGCATAGCGCAGTTAATATGCGCTATGCTTTATCAGAACGACACCATTAGTCAGTGCAAATCGAGTTTACGCTACTTCGAACAAGTAAAACGGTAGTGCATAGCCTGCTTTACTTAAAATAGGCTTGGCTACGTTAAACACCGGAATACCGTCGGCTGTGGCACCTTCCAGCGTACCTACGTGAGCATGACCGTGAAAGGCAGCTACCACCTCCCGGCGTTTCAATGGCTCGGCCAGCCGCGAGGACCCGAGAAATGGAAAAATTTCTTCTGGTTCGCCTATTACTGTAGCTTTGATGGGTGCGTAATGCAATACCGCAATTTTTTTTATGCCCTGATGTTCCTGATCTAACCGGGCCAGGGCACGGTCTAAATTAAGGGCTTCGTTTACGGCTTCCTGTACAAAGGCCTTCATGGCTGTTTCGCCAAACATGGAAAGCATCCGGCCGTCAAAGCCGCCGCCAAACCCTTTAACCCCGGCAAAACCTACACCACTCAGCACAATGGCTTCGCCATCCAGCATGTGCACATTGGCTTGCTGCATAATCTGGCGGATTAATTTTTCGCGGCCTTTTTCACAGTCGTGGTTGCCCAACACTGCTACCACCGGAATATTACAGGATTTTAGTTCGTCGGTTAAAATATGCGCCTCGTTCTCATCGCCGGTATCAGTTAAGTCACCGCAAATAATCAGTATATCTGCCCGGCGCGATATCTCTTTGAAGCAGTCCACCCATTTCCCTTTATCGCCTTCGCGAACATGTATATCGCCAACGGCGGCTATGGTTACGGTGCTTTTTTCGTCTGACATAACTTAAACGGTTTTAATGGTACTTACCTTATAATTCCACTCTTTGATATCAATGCTGTACTGGGTTTGGTCAATTACTGGTCCGCGGCAAACTTTTTCAACAGCCGGCGGCAGGTCATATTGTTCATTAGCCCTCATCATCAGTTCATCAAACAACCATTTCGGTATGATGTCGTGATACTCCGAAGGATATACAAACTGAAAAATCAAAATCTGGGCCAACAGCAAATGCCAGTGCGGATTCATCAAATCCATCAGCCGCTTCCAATCCAGATGCTTCCCTTGTTTCAGCAGGATATGATTAACATCGGCGCCATCAAAGCGCTCGCGGTTTTGCACATAAATTTTACACCATATCAACTCCTCGGGCGGAATAAAACGGACGTTTACCCCTGCAAATTCGCCTTCGGTGGCATGGTCATACCAGCTATCGTTAACCGTGCAAATGTTATTTACAGTATCAAAAATAATATCAATAAAATACTCGCCATGGAATACTTTGGCCAGCCAGCGTACGTCGGTCAGTTCCACACGGTAGCCTTTATCAGCAAAGTGTTTTAAGATTTTGGTATACTCGTCGGGTTTGCAAAACACATCCAAATCCTTGGTATCGCGGTAGATGCCGGTGTATTTAAACATGGAGAAAGCACCGCCCAGCATAAACCGCACACCGCTTTCGTTTAAATGTGTGAGCGCTTGTGTATAAAATTCATACGCCTCTTTTCTCTCCTCTTTGACTATAGTATTCATGCAGTAAATTGCGGTTGATGCGCCGGTTAGGTATTAATTCGGTTTAACTTACCCTATAACCCAATGCCTGTATTTCTGTTTTATCTTACTAACACAGCTAAGGCCTCTTATTTCAATTAAGTGAACAGCGCCAGCCAAAAGCTTAGTCATTCAAGTCATCTGCTGACTATAAAAAAAGCGCTTTAAAATTTAAAGCGCTTTTGATTATGCTGCCATGCAGCGGTTATTTTCAGACGGTATCCTGTTGCTTATAATAGCTGCCCCAGTGCCTCTTTGGAAAATCCTTTAAGTTCGCCGGTGTGGCCTTCATGTATCTTTCGCACCCATTCCGGATCGGAAAGCAGCGGACGGCCTACGGCTACCAAGTCAAATTCGTTACGGTCCAGGCGGCGCAGTAGTTCATCCAGTGAACTTGGCGCCGAGCTTTCCCCTTGAAATGCGGCCACAAACTCGCCGGTTAGCCCTACCGAACCTACTGTTATGGTTGCTTTACCGCTGATCTTTTTGGCCCAGCCGGCGAAGTTCAAATCAGAATCTTCAAACTCAGGCTCCCAGAAACGGCGTTGTGAACAATGAAAAATATCTACTCCTGCGTCCGCCATCGGGGTAAGCCAGGCTTCGAGTTCCTGCGGCGTTTTAGCCAGCTTATAATTGAAATCGGCTTGTTTGAATTGCGACAGCCGGATGATGACTGCAAAATCTTCTCCAACCTGCCTGCGCACTTCTTTGATCACGTCCACTGCAAAGCGGGTACGTTCGGCCAGCGTTGCGCCGCCATACTGATCGGTGCGGTTATTAGTAGATTCCCAAAAAAACTGGTCGATCAGGTAACCATGCGCACCGTGAATTTCAAGGCAATCAAAACCCAACCGTTTGGCATCAGCAGCAGCACGGCCAAAGGCA
>CAXTCH010000047.1:9592-13355 GCA_964241945.1 uncultured Mucilaginibacter sp. | reverse complement strand
ACGAGTTTTACCAGTTCGCGGCCAAAACCGGTAGAACAGCCGGTAATGAACCAAACTGGCGCGTTTGCATTTGCCATAGTCCTGATTTGTATATATTTTACTTGTTAATTTATTATACGGATTACAAGCACCACGTTAAAGAGTTTTTCCGGGCTTAAAATGTTTTTGAATATGACATTGCTGTAAACAACAACAGCACCCAGGGCCTTGCGCTGAGTGCTGTTGTTGTTTAGCTTTGTAAAGCTATTGTACCTGTAAAGTTACCGTGGCAGGTTGCAGGCCTTCGCCGGTGGCGGTAAGTGTAACTGCACCTCTGGTGCCATTGGGCTGCACAACGGCCAGCGCCAGGCCATGAAAAGCTTTACGATAATCTACTTTAAACGAATCGTGGTTTACCGGGTCGCCGTTGTCTACGCCTGCAAGTACTGCATTATCGCTTAGATTAAACTTTACCGTGTTTTCGGCATCCGGTACAACGTTACCGGCAGCATCCAGTATACGCACAGTTACAAAGCTAAGGTCTTTACCATCGGCTTTGAGCCGGTTACGGTCGGCCACCAGTTCAATTCTGGCTGCTTGCCCGGCGGTATGCACTTCCTCTGTAAGCACCGTACGGCCGTTGCGGCGGGAAACCGCGCGCAGCGTACCTGGCTCAAAAGTGGTTCGCCACATTACGTGCAAATCTTCACCTTGTTTTTTACGTACCCCCAATGAACGCCCGTTCAGGAACAGTTCCACTTCATCGGCATTATTATAATAAGCCCAAACGTCAATGGTCTGCCCTGCTTTCCAGTTCCAGTGCGGCAACAAGTGCAGCACCGGCTTGGTAGTCCACTCGCTTTGGTACATATAATATTCATCTTTAGGGAAACCGGCTAAGTCAATAATACCGAAGTAAGAGCTGCGGGCCGGCCAGGTATAAGGCGTAGGTTCGCCCAAGTAATCAAATCCTGTCCAAATAAATTCACCCGACAGGTAAGGGTATTTCTTAATCAGCTTCCAGGTTTCCTCATGGAGTGATCCCCAGGGGGCAGATACATTATCATAGGCCGATACGGTATAGTCTGCGTTCATTTTGCCTTCGCCGTTCTTCATCGCCTTGTTATTCGGCCATCGGCGGATACTGTCGGAAGGCATATCATACACGCCACGGGTTTCCAGCGCCGAAACGGTTTCGGTGCCGATAAATTTCATGCCCGGAAAATCCTGATGAAATTTTTCGTATTGCCGATGATGATAATTATATCCTACCAAATCAACAGCACCCGATTTGATGATGGAGTTACCCGGCCATGGCTGGTCATTGGCGTCGGTAACCGGGCGGTCATCGTACTGGCGCACTATGCCGGCCAGTTCACGGGCGATAGTGGTGCCGGTACTGTCGCCCTGCTCGGGTATTTCGTTTCCGATGCTCCACATAAATATACTGGGATGGTTACGGTCGCGCAGTAACTGATCGGTTAAGTCGCGCTTGTGCCATTGGTCAAAATATAAGTGATAATCATAAGTAGCTTTGGGTTTGCGCCAGCAATCAAAAGCTTCATCCATTACAATGAAGCCCACTTTATCACATAAATCCAGCAGTTCAGGAGCGGGCGGGTTATGCGAGGTACGAATGGCATTGCAGCCCATGGCTTTCAACATTTCCAACTGGCGTTCCAGCGCACGGGTATTTATAGCAGCGCCCAGGCTGCCTAAATCGTGATGATCACAAACGCCTAATATTTTCAGGGGCTGACCGTTAAGCGTGAACCCGTTATCTGCATCAAAATTAAAATAACGAATACCCAGCGGCGTGGAGTATTCATCAATAATTTTGCTATCCTGGTATACCTTGGTAACCGCGGTGTAAAGATAAGGCTGTGTTACCGACCATAGTTTGGGCCGGTTAATGGAAAAAAATTGGGTAGCCGTAGTAATGGAATCAGCCAGGCTTAAACCGTTTATACCTCCGCTGGCCACCGTAACGCCCGTTGCATTACGGATGATTGTTTTAACCGTTACAGTTGCAGGGCTGCCTGTACTGTTTCGTATAGCCAGCTTTAATTTTACTGTAGCCAGTTCGTCACTTACTTTAGGGGTGGTGACATAACTTCCCCAGTGGTCTACAGCGATTTTTTGGGTAGTTATCAGCCATACATTCCGGTAAATACCCGAGCCTGAGTACCAGCGCGAATTAGGCTGCACTGAGTTATCCACTTTTACGGCAACTACGTTTTTGCCCTGCTGCAGCCATGGGGTAAGTTCATAGCGAAATGAGATATAACCGTTAGGCCGCATCCCTAAGCGGTGACCGTTGATCCATACTTCGCTCTTTTGGTATACACCATCAAAATCAATATACACCTGCCTGTTGCTCAGCACATCATTCAGTGTAAAGGTTTTGCGGTACCAGCCAATGCCGCCGGGCAGTGCGCCGCCTTCAGGCGTAGCCGGGTTGTCTTTGCTGAACTTTCCTTCAATGCTCCAGTCGTGCGGTAAGTTGAGTTGCCGCCAGCGGGTATCATTGTAATTGGCTTCAAAAGCAGTAGGTGCATCGCCGAGATTGAAGCGCCAGTCGCTGTCAAAATCGGCAATGGTGCGTGTATTTTGGGCATTTACTGCTAAAGTGCAAAAACAGCACAAAGCCAGCACCCATAAAATGTTATGTGGTAAATAAATCTTCATCATAATTGTAGGCTTAACAATTAAACGGCCCGCAAATTAAGAGATTATAATGGGTTTGAAAAATCTGTACCCGGCTACACTTATAATTTTTGACATAAAAAACCCGCGCCGGGCGGGTTATGAAGGAGGTTGTTTTTTCCGTTATGATACTAAATTCGCCCCCTGCAAGCTATTGCCTTTACATTGTCTGTGTCGTTCCTCTAAATTCAGGGAAACAGCAACGGCTCTGCAAACCTGTATTGACCTTAATAAGGGTGCTATTCATTTTTTCCAAATTTAGAACAGATTGCCTTATCAACAGATCAAGCCGCAAGGCAAAGCTTAGCCATACTTTAACGATTTGCCAAGAAATAGGAAATAGGTAATGAGTTTCCAGCCCCAAAATGAACCAGTCACCTAATTTGTAATTGCCCTATACTTTGCAAACCGGTAGGCAACGACTATACGTTTTATTTTATCGCATCATTGATATCAACGTCTCCTAAATCGTCATACAGCCTTTTAAGTTCCAGCACTACATGTTCATGACTATCGACCAAGAGCTTGTTGTAGATTTCAGTGAATTTGTTTGCTTTCGCATCGTCCGTCTCACCTATATACTCTATCAAGGCCGTCGAGATCGCACGAAGTTGAAAATTGTTTTGTAAAACTAAATGGAAAATGGCTTCAAGAAGCTTTTCATCTTTAATTTGTAAATCCATATTGATAAGCTTGCCTAAAAGTAAGATTTTGGATGAAAAAATAAAAGTTCAAGCCTCGCGAATATGCTTTTCAAACAAACATTAATAACACGGAATATAGTTAATTTTATAATGTTAATAAGGGTTCTATTCTATCCAAAACATGATCTCAATGTCATACACAATGTCGTCAGGCAATAAGCCCTTGACGACATGAACGGTCACTAACCGGGTTCCCTTGAAAGTAACGCAATCCATAATCTTTAGACGATTAGTGGTAAAGAAGACCGAATGTTGTCTCTCAACAGCTTTTAGATAGTCTATGGCAAATTGTTTACTGCTGCTCATAAGCTTTGGATTAAAGTCCGTTTGTCAGGCTAAAAACGGCAGCTTACGGCAAAGCGGGGACAACTGCA
>CAXTCH010000047.1:0-9492 GCA_964241945.1 uncultured Mucilaginibacter sp. | reverse complement strand
AAGTCCGTTTGTCAGGCTAAAAACGGCAGCTTACGGCAAAGCGGGGACAACTGCAAAAAGTTAATCAGAAATCCTATAAATATAATGATTAAAATTCTTCTTTGTCTGTCACTAAAATTTAAACAACTCAAAGCCAGAAACTAGTGAAGATCAAATTACAAATATGTAAAACGAGCGGTAAATCAACTGATTCAATTGCCACAAAGTTTTTTTAGAAACCTTTTGGAGTGCGGGTTGTCTACAGTGATGTACCCCGGTTGCTTAACCTATTATTTTCAATAAAACAACTGCCATGAATGATGATTTTATTGAAAAATTGGTGCTGGAGTATGGTAAATCCCGAGAACTGTTTATCCTGACCGCCTCTGAACTCTATCATTCGAAATCCGTTCTCAGGCAGCTTCTGCCTACGCTCTCTGAAGAAACTTCTGATGAACAATTGAAGCACACTTGCCTGCGCGTTTTGGCAGATGTGGAGGTAGAGATGTTTCGTATCATCCTGATGGTAGATATGATAGAAGGAAAAGTATTACCGGATATTGCCGGCGGCCTGTTTCGTATCAGCATGGATGATTACCTGATCGCAAACAGCCCTGCTCAACAATCGATCAGTAAGGATTGGATGCTGATCTGTAACTTGCTGGTGATAGAGGCGATTGAACAGCAAGGTTTTCAGATCATGCTGATGATTGCACATAAACTGGATGATGAAAAATTGATACCGCTGGTCATACAATGTGTGCAGCTTTCACAACGTAATGTTCTCAAGCTTCAGCAGTCACTACGGGAAAGGCTTTATTAGTGTTAAAATTATAAAATCAAGCCGCGTGAGTAACGCATTCAATATTGTATTAAACTATAAATGCATCTTTACAATGTACTCGTTTACCAGCTCAAGCCGCCTGTAAATATCTTTTGTCGGTTACGAGGTCAGGCTGGCCTGACGGTGCCGCCCCAATCACCAACACGCCTGTAGAGTTTAGTACTGCACAAATGGAACGCAAAACATTCTTTTTGTTTTCCTTAACTTTGGCTTGTGCAGGGTGCGATTTGTATTCAGTCAAATCGGTTTTTCCATAAGCTGTTGAAAAGTAAGCCTCAATATCTTCAACGGTTAATTAATCTAAAAGCTTTCCAAAAACCCTTGATGCAGTCTTAATTTACCTTGATAACATATCGGTTGATTATCAACCAATCGTGCAGATTCGTGATGGTGCTGACGAAATATTCCGACGTGATTTTTATAAAAGCTTCGAAAAGCTGCAAAAAGACGGATATATACGTCGAATAAGTTATGATAAATACCTTAATGGGATTATATTCGATGACGTGTGTTTATCCAGCAAGGTGGTTATATGTAACAGAGAAGAAAAAGCAATGCAGAAATAGATGTACAAAAATTATAAATTTAACTATTACTTTCACTGGCGGAATCACGGCGGTTTATTACTTGTTTGAAACATATGTTGCTCCTCTCTGGCAACATTACTATCATTGTAAATTTATTTGGCAGTAAAAAGCGGTTTCTGTTGATACTCCTTCTCTCTTCGATGCTTAGATCAGGCTGCAAGGCAAGGCATCTGAACATAGCCTTTTGAGATAACCTTCAGCTATGCTAAATTAATACCTTTAAACTATTTTATATAAAATTTCAAATACCGGACACAATAAGTATCACATCAGATGAGCTTTTATTTGTAAATATTCCTTCCAAAGCGAGGAGGTTAACTCTTTAGCTGGTAGCCCTCCTTACAGTAACGTGGGTTTGCTTACAAAAACCGAAGCATAATACTGACGGTAAGCATAAGCTAAAAATAGGTTAATTAACAAGATAACCAATCCCATAGCAACTCCTGAAGGTACCAGAAAAGCATGGAATAAAAAGATATTTAACGTTACCGGAAAGATGATGAGGGTAAACAAAGGGGTATAACGGTTAAGCAGCAGGAATAGCCCGCTAAGGATTTCAATCACTTTCATGTACTGGAAAAAGTATCCCGAACCCATCAGGCCCATTTCAAACGCAGCTACTTTGCCTGCAGGCGGAGGCGGCTGGGGAATAAAATGCAGGAAGAAATTCAAACCAAAAACGAAATAGATAAGCCCCAGCAAAATGCGGGCAATGGTTACGGCAATTTTCATAGCAATTAGGGTTATGGGTGTTTAGACATTAAAGCTATCGATTATTTCTGATAAACGAAGCTTATTTGTTTACCGGTTACGGGACAGCATGATTGAATAATATAATTTTCCTTTCGGCACCCTTATTGCAACCTTTAGTTTATATATTTTAATAATAACTGCCATGAACATACAAAAAGCCATTTTTGCCGGCGGTTGCTTTTGGTGCACCGAGGCCATATTTCAAACCTTAAAAGGGGTAATTTCGGTTACTTCAGGCTATACCGGCGGCAAAAATGCCAACCCTACTTATATGGAAATAAGCAATGGCGATACCGGCCACGCGGAGGCCATTGAGATTATTTTCGATGCCCATGAAATCAGCTTTGATGAATTGCTGCTGATCTTCTTTAAAACCCATACGCCCACCTCACTGAACCGTCAGGATAAAGATACCGGTACGCAATACCGCTCGGCCATATTTTACGTTGACAATGAGCAAAAACAAAAGGCCGAAGCCATGATACAACGCCTTACGGACGAACAGGCATTTGACAAACCTATTGTTACCCAGCTGGAACCTGCAGGTGAATTTTACAAAGCCGAGGATTATCATCAAAACTATTTTTCGGCTAACCCCGCAAAGCCCTATTGTGCTTTTGTAATTCAGCCCAAGATGAATAAGTTTGCCAAAGAATTTAATGAAAAAATCAGGCCCGAACTGCTGCAATAACCCGGCGGGGCTTAACAGTTTAATGGCATGAAAAAACCATATTTCCACTTTTTAACAGGGTTACTGCTGTTAACCGCCTGTGCGGAACACAAAAAGGCAGTAACCCTTTCTACTGCATCAACCTCTGCTTCCCCGGGTATTTCTATGTCGAATGGCGGTAAAGTATGGTCGGCGCTATGGCAGCAGCGGGCTGCCGAGTACGAGGCGCTTTGCTTTCAGGCTTACAATGTGGCACGGTTGCGTTTAAATGAAGCCTTGCAACATAAAAGCAACCGCCCGCTGGCGGTAATTACAGATATAGACGAAACCTTGCTGGATAACAGTCCCTATGATGCTCAGCGCGCGGTAAATAATCAGGAATATTCTGCTGCTACCTGGAAGCAGTGGACCGCCCAGGCCGAAGCAGATACTGTACCCGGCGCACCCGCTTTTTTCAAATACGCTGCCCTTAAAGGTGTAACCGTATTTTACATCACCAACCGCGATGAGGACGAGCGCACGGCCACTTTGAAGAATTTGCGTAAATACGATCTGCCATTTGCAGACGACAGCCACCTTATTCCGCGGGCAGGCGGCAATTCAAGTAAAGAAAGCCGCCGGCAGCAGGTAATGAAAGATTTTGATGTAGTATTACTATGCGGCGATAATCTGCCCGATTTTGATGTACTCTATGACAATCACCCAAATGAAGAAAACCGCAGAGCGGTTACCCAGCGCCTGATGCAGCAATTTGGCAGCAGGTACATCATCGTACCCAATCCATCTTACGGGGATGCGGAGAGCAGCCTGTTCAATTTTAATTACAAACTGAGCCCATCTCAAAAAGATTCTGTAATGAAAGCCAAACTTAAACTTCCTTAATCGAACCCGTGTTAAGTTTCTGTTAAGCCATATCAAAGCCGTTTGGCAATCCTTACTTTTGGAAAGTTTAATGGCTTTTCACATGAAAAACAGATGTTTTATTTTATTGATAGCGGCCATTGGCCTGTATGGCAACCCATCTGTGGCGCAAACGCCCGGGCCGGTAACCCAAACCCGCCAAGTGCTGTTACCTAACGGATGGAAGTTGAGTCCGGCGGGCCGGCATTCCCTGCCGCTCGGCGACTTACCGCTGAATATGCAGCTATCTGCCTCGGGCCGGCTACTGGCTATTACCAATAATGGCGAAAGCACACAATCCATTCAATTAATCGACCCCAAAAATGAGTTATTGCTGGATCAAAAAGTGCTGAAAAAATCCTGGTATGGCTTGGCTTTTAGTCATGATGAAAAACACCTATATGCAGGTGGTGGCAATGATAATGTGATACTTAGCTTTCCTTTACAAAACCACAAATTAGGGCAGCCGGATACCATCCGCCTGGGGCAACCCTGGCCGAAGGATAAAATATGCCCCACCGGCATCGCGGTTACGCGAAATAATCAACTTTTATATACCCCTACCAAAGAGGACAGTTGCCTGTATACCATCGAGCCTGCTTCGGGGCGCATCCTGCACAAAATCAAATTGCCGGCCGAGGCGTACAGTTGCCTGCTTTCGCCCGATGAAAAGACACTGTACATTTCTATCTGGGGCAGCAGTGCGGTTGCCGTTTACAATACCGTTTCACACACCTTGGTTGCTGCCATTAAAACCGGCAGTCATCCCAATGAATTGCTGTTGAATAAAAAAGGCAATTTATTATATGTAGCTAATGCAAATGACAATTCGGTGTCGGTCATTAACACCAGTACCCGAAAGGTAATTGAAACGCTTTCGACCTCCCTCTACCCTACCCGCCTTACCGGTTCTACCAGTAACGGACTCACTTTATCACCTAACGAGAAAATGCTGTACATTGCTAATGCTGATAACAACTGCCTGGCGGTGTTTGATGTAAGTCAGCCGGGCAATAGCCAAAGCCGGGGCTTTATTCCGGTGGGCTGGTACCCTACCAATGTAAAAACTATAGGCAATACGCTGCTGGTGGCCAATGGCAAAGGCTTTACGTCTATGGCCAACCCCAAAGGCCCGCAGCCGGTAAGCAAGGCAGATAACAGCGGCTACCAGAAAAGCCCAACCAGCAGCAAAGAGCAATACATTGGCGGCCTGTTTAAAGGCACGCTCTCCTTTGTTGATATGCCACAGCCTGAGCAGTTAAAAATATATACCCGGCAAGTATATGCCAACACCCCGTTTACCGCACAAAAAGCCGCCGTAGCGCCCGGTGAGGCTAGTAACCCTATTCCGCGCCGTGCAGGTGAGAAGTCGCCGATTAAGTATGTATTTTATATCATTAAAGAAAACCGCACTTATGACCAAGTGCTGGGTGATATGCCGCAAGGCAACGGCGATACCTCCTTATGTATATTCGGCAAACAGGTAACGCCTAATCATCATGCTATTGCCGGTGAGTTTGCCCTGTTGGATAACTTTTATGTAGATGCTGAAGTAAGCGCCGACGGCCATAACTGGAGCATGGCCGCCTACGCCACCGATTTTACCGAAAAGACCTGGCCTACGTACTATGGAAACCGCGGCGGTGAATATGACTTTGAAGGTACCCGCCCGGCGGCTTACCCGCGCGATGGGTATATATGGGATTATTGCCAGCGCGCAGGAGTTAGCTACCGCACCTATGGCGAATTTGCTGAAAACGGAAAACCTGCACTGAAATCTTTAAGGGGCCACGTATGCCCCCAGGCGCCCGGATTTGATCTGGATATAACCGACCGTAAACGGGTACAGGTGTGGGCACATGATTTTGATTCACTGCTGGCCCTGAATGCGGTACCGCATTTTAATACCATCCGCATTTCAAACGACCATACCAGCGGACAGCGTAAGGGAGCTATCTCTCCTGTGGCTGCCGTAGCTGATAATGACCAGGGCATAGGCGAATTTCTGGAACATTTATCGCAAAGCGCTATCTGGAAGGAATCGGTAGTATTTATTCTGGAAGATGATGCCCAGAACGGCCCTGACCATATTGATGCCCACCGTTCCCCCGTGTTTGTAGCAGGACCGTATGTAAAGCGGAATGCGGTGATTCATAACATGTATTCTACCTCCGGCGTGCTGCGCACCATCGAATTGATTTTGGGCCTGCCGCCCATGAGCCAGTATGACGCAGCGGCTATGCCCTTATACGAATGTTTTACTTCGCACCCGGATTTGACGCTTTACCATAATAAACCTGCACAGGTAGATTTAGACCGCCGCAACCTGGCCGATAACGAAAGCAGTAAACGCTCGGCCCTGTTTAACTTGGCTAAGGAAGATGAAGTACCTGATTTGGATTTGAATGAAGTAATCTGGAAGTACATTAAAGGCGAAAATGCAACCATGCCTGCTCCTAAGCGCAGCGCCTTTGTGATACCCGAGCAGAAAAAGAAACAGGATGATGATTAAGTTGTTGCCTAAGGAATCATAAACTGAAAGAAACCCCTACGCATGACCACCATTGAAAATGAATATTTAAAAGTTACTGTTAATAGTCAGGGTGCCGAACTTAATTCGTTTTACAACAAAGCCGCACACATTGAACATATATGGCAAGCCGACCCGCAGGTATGGGCCTGGCATGCGCCTAACCTGTTCCCGGTTGTGGGCGGTTTGGTGAACAACCAGCTGCAGGTAAACGGGCAGACCTATCCGCTGCAGCGCCACGGGTTTGCCCGGCAGTCAAAATTTAAACTGGCTGAGGCCGACCGCAAACGGGCGGTATTTTCACTGGCGTATGATGAAAATACACTAACGGCATATCCTTATAAATTTACTTTTCAGGTAATGTATGACTTGATTGAGAATGCGCTGCGCGTAACTTATAAAGTACTCAATTACGATACACAACCTATTTACTTTTCGGTTGGCGGCCACCCGGCGTTTAATGTTCCTTTTATTAATGGTGAGAGCTACGAAGATTACTATCTCGAGTTTGAATTTCAGGAACCTTTGGAAAAGCATTTATTATCTGCCGAAGGCTATTTTACCGGTGAAACCAAACCTGTGCAGCTGGAGCATATGCGCCTGCCATTAAACCATGATTTGTTTAAGGAAGACGCTTTAGTGTTTAAAGATATGAAGTCGAGGCAGATTTGCATTAAAAGCACCAAAAACGAGCATTCCCTTACGGTCGAGTTTCCTCATTTCCCCTATGTAGGCTTATGGGCTAAAACCGGAGGCAATTTTGTGTGCATTGAGCCTTGGTTGGGTTATGCAGATAAAGAAGGGTTTGCGGGCGACATCAGCCAAAAAGGAGGCATTCAGAAACTGGTGCCGGGCCATGTATTTGAAGCCGCTTTTTATATCAGTATATAATCCCGCACATCAGAATGAGCAGCGACCCTACCCAAAGGTTTTCCGACCGGGTAAAGGATTATATTAAATATCGTCCCGGTTATACGCCGGAGGTTCTCAATTACATCGAAAGCACTTGTCAGTTAACGCCTGGCGCAGTCATTGCTGATATTGGTTCAGGCACAGGAATTTTCTCTGAGTTACTGCTCGAACGTGGGTACCGGGTATATGGTATAGAACCCAATGATCCAATGCGGATTGCTGCTGAAGAACTACTCAAAGGCCAACCTAAATTTATTTCGGTAAACGGAAGCTCCGAACAAACTACCTTGCCCGGGCATAGCGTCGATTTGGTTACCGCAGCCACTGCTTTCCACTGGTTCAGGCGAGATGAAGCAAAGAAGGAATTTCAGCGTATTTTGAAACCCAATGGCTGGGTAGCACTGCTTTGGAACGAACGCAGGCCTGATGCTGATGAATTTGCGCAGGCCTATGAGGCCTTACTGTGCTCACAGCCGGATTATAAAAATGTAAATGATAAATATTCCAGTTACGACCAGCTAAAAAGTTTTTTTACGGAGGGCAGCCTGCGAAAAGCATCCTTTGCCAACGAACAAATTTTTGATGCGGAAAGCTTAGCCGGCCGTGCCCGTTCCTCATCTTTTGTACCGCAGCCTGATACTGCTGAAAGCAAGGACTTTTTTCAGCAACTGTATAACATGTTTGCCCGGTATCAAAAGAATGGAAAAGTTACCTTTTGGTATAATACAGTGGTGTATACCGGGAAAATATAACCAGTTATACCCCCTCAAATAAACACGTCATTATCACAATAAATGCTGTCCTTTAAAACAGCCCCAACTGTTTGTTATCATCGTCCGCTATCGCATCCGGGTTGGTAATCTCAAAGCTGATAGTTTTTGCCGGCGCTTTGTCCTTACTTTCTTTGTCTTCTCCTGTCTGAATAATCTCCGTATCTTCTACTGAATCCGGTGCCGGGTCGGGTACGTCGCCGGCATCGTCATGCTCGGCCAGCAGCTCTACCGTTTGCACCGCATGGGCCGACAGGCGGTTACCCATGGCTTTCATGCCTTTAACTTCAATCAGGTCGGTTAGGTTCAGTTCTGCCAGTTCCTGTATCTGTGCTTTACCTTTCAGTTGCTCCACCTTCACCACCGGTTGTGCGGCGCCCGAAATTACCACCAGCTTTGAGCCAGCCTCTTCACTAATAAAGCTTACCTGCTTACCTGCAATTACGTTTTCAAACACAAAGCGTTTCACCAGGTAATTTTTCGACTTACCATCGTAGTGCACTACCGAGAATACCTTTTCAGCATCATACTTCTCCATCAGTGCCATTTTATCATCAAAATGGTTGTTCAGGTCAAAAGTGCTCAGCTCATAAGTACCGTTGGGATGAACAATCAGTATTTTATCATCACCATCAAATTCACCCAAATAAGTACCCCGGCTGTCTACATTTAAACGTTTCAAAATTGGGTCGAACCATATTTTGCGGCCGGCCAGGGTAGATACGCCTTTGCTCTTAAGCACAATCTTCTTCACCGGGTATTTGGTAACCACATTACCGATAGAGCTGCGGCCTTTAATAGCAATGGCGGCAAAATCTTCATCAAACTGCAGCTTTTTCAATTTAGAGTGTGCCCGCAGCTGTACATTCACCACCTCTGCCTCACCGTTAGGGTTGGCCGAAAAGTAAAGTACCCGGGTACCCTTGCTGCCTTTGGTCAAGTCATACTCTTTATCGCGGGTTACCCCCACTACCGAAAAACGCTTGATAAAGGCTGTACCGCTTTCACCATCCTTATAAATCATGTTATACACGGTACGTTCATCGTTCTTTTTAAATACGGCTACATGGATGATGTTTTTACCTACAAATACCTTATCCTGCATCTTGGTAATCATACAACGGCCATCTTCCCTAAACACGATGATCTCATCAATATCAGAGCAATCACCAATATATTCTGTGCCTTCGTCCTTCTTTAAACCGCTGCCAATAAAGCCGTCCTCACGGTTTACATATAGTTTAGTATTCGCCAGGGCTACCTGCGCTGCCTCTACCTTATCAAAGGTACGCAGCTCGGTTTTGCGTTCGCGCCCTTTGCCATATTTGTCCTTTAATTTTTGAAACCAAGCAATCGCATAATCAGTCAGGTTCTTCAAGTGGTGCTTTACCTCCTTAATTTCCTGAGCCAAAGTTCTCAGCTGTTCATCCGCTTTCTTTACATCAAAGCGGGTAATGCTGCTCATGGGTTTTTCAATCAGCCTCTTATAGTCCTCAGGCTGAATAAGGCGGTAAAACTGATCCAAAAAGGGCGCGAATAACCTGTTC
>CAXTCH010000046.1:1166-13392 GCA_964241945.1 uncultured Mucilaginibacter sp. | reverse complement strand
GCAGGGTATCAATTTTAAGGCAGGCCGTTAGCAAGAGCCGAGCCATTTCCTGCATGGGGGGGTAAATACATTCCAAGCGGTATAAATTAATCCGGCCTGTAGTTTCCTGAATATAATCGGCCACGTCATCAATAGCTGAGGTTAGAGAATGGATATCCGCCTTACCCAGCGGCGGAAAAGACACCTGATCCAGCATCAGGTAAATTTTATGAGATATCTGGTCGCCAGCCTTCTCCAGTCGGTCAATTTCTGTAAAGTTGCGGCTTCGGTCATTTGCAACCTCAGTTTCCATCACTGTTGACAGGAGTTCGGCCATTGTAACCACATTAGCGCCTGCCTGCTGAAAGAAATTGAAAAAAGATTTTCCTGATAAAAAGTTTTTTGTGAACCAGTTAGCCATACCCATTTACTGACCGGCTAAGCTACATGCGCAATGTTAAGTTATTATTAAACTATGATTGCCATTAAGTCAACGTTTCCTGAGCAGTTTATACTAAATGAGCTAAAAAATAACCTCCGGGTATTGATTATAAAGCTAAAATGTTGATTTATAGTTACAAGTGATTTTATCCGGCTTTAATAAGCTGTTTTAAATTCATGTATTGATAATTACCCCTTAACATTAAGCTAACATTGCCCCTGCACATTTGCTAAAATTAATCTTTGGCAATAAATATGAAATCAACTTTTACCAAAAATCTATTAGCGAGTGCTTTTTCTGTATTGGTGTTTGCCGGTGCAGCTCAGGCGCAAACTACACAAGCACCTGGTACCAGTACTCAGCAGGCTACCCCGGCTGATACTTCAGGTCAGCATGCATTTAAGCCGTCAGGCAACCTTTGGGGTTATGCTTTCGGCGATTTGTATTACAAATCTCACGGAGACCCTTTAAATCGTGGCGGATCTAACCAGTATACCGGTGTCGCTCAGGATCGCAACGGTTTCCAGTTTCGTCGTATCTATTTGGGTTATGACTACAATATCAGCAAAAAGTTCTCTGCCGAAGTATTGTTAGCTGCGGAAGATAACGAAACTTCAAGTGCTATTAACGGCGCAGCATCAACCACCACCGGCGATTTGTTGGCAGATAGCAAGTTAACCTTTTACATCAAACTGATGAACTTAAGGATAAAGAATATCTGGAACGGTACCGACCTGGTAATCGGTCAGGTATCTACTCCGGCTTTCCCTTTAATATCAGAAAAAATCTGGGGTTATCGCTCTGTGGAAAGAACGGTGGCTGACTTACGCCGTACGCCATCATTTGACTTAGGCGCTACTTTACAAGGTACATTTGACCCTGCTACCAAAAACTATGGTTACGACCTTATGGTGGGTAACGGTACCAGCGCCAAGCCTGAAACTGATGCTTTCAAATGGTTTTATGGTGATGTTTGGGCTAAATTCCTGGATAAGAAATTGGTAATTGACCTGTATGCTGATTATGAGCAACTGGGTTACAATACCGCTACTACACCTATGTTTTCACGCAACATGATAAAAGGTTATGTGGCTTACACCACCCCGGTAATTACTTTCGGTGTAGAAGCATTTACCAATATGCTGAAAAATGGCGCTCAGGTAACCAATGCAGCAAAAGCGGTAAGCTTTGAAGATCAAACTGCGCAGGCTATCTCCATGTATGCCCATGGCCGTATCATTAAGAATGAGAATACCAACACTGATAAACTGGGTTTCTTTGCCCGCTATGATATCTACAATCCTGATACTAAATATCATGCATCAGAAGGTACTTATGCCGCACGTGTGTCTAACTATGATCCCAACACCAAGGAGCATTTCTTCACTGCCGGTTTAGATTACCTGCCTGCCAAGAATATTCACTTTATGCCAAACGTGTGGCTGAACACTTACACTTCAAATAACGGCAGCTTAACCGGTACTGCCCTTCACAGTCATGACCTGGTTTACCGCGCTACTTTCTTCTATCAATTCGGTAAATAATTATAAATAACTAACTAAAACTTTATAAATAAACTAACTCATGAAATTGATTAAATCTTTAAAGACTATTGCCCTTGCCGCCGCAGCTTCATGCTCAATGCTGTCTGCGTCAGCACAAGACAATACCTTATTAGGTGCAGGAAGTACCTTTGTGTACCCCTTGTTCTCAAAAATATTTGCCGAGTACGGCAAAACCGGTACCAAGGTAAACTACCAATCTATCGGCTCAGGTGGCGGTATCCTGCAGCTTACCAATAAAACTGTAGATTTCGGCGCTTCTGACGCTCCTTTAAATCCTGAACAATCAGGTAAAATCGGTGTTCCGGTATTGCACGTGCCTATGGCTTCGGGTGCGGTAGTGGTTACTTACAACCTGCCGGGCTTAACTACACCATTAAAAATTTCAGGCCGTGTACTGGCCGACATCTTTTTAGGTAAAATTACTTCATGGAACAGCCCTGAAATTACTGCGGCTAACAAAGGCGTGAAGATTCCTGACCTGCCTATCGTTATCATTCACCGTTCAGACGGCAGCGGTACTTCTTTCATCTTCACCGACTTCCTGACCAAAGTTAACCCTGAATGGGCTAAGCGTGTAGGTAAAGCTACTGCCGTTAACTGGCCTGCCGGTTTAGGTGGTAAAGGTAACGAAGGCGTTGCCGGCTTAGTAAAGCAAACTCCGGGAGCTGTAGGTTATGTTGAATTGGCTTACGCCCTGCAAAACAAAATGGAGTATGCCGCTATCCAAAACATCCACGAAAAATATGTACTGCCTTCATTGTCATCAACCACTGCGTCAAGCAACGTAGAATTGCCTGCCAATGCTGAAGTATCTTTAACCAATGGCAATAATCCGTCGGGTTACCCTATTACCAGCTTTACCTGGGCTTTGATTTACAAAGAGCAGAAATATAACGATCGTTCAAAAGACCGTGCTACTCAACTGTTAAAGCTGCTTTGGTATAACATTCATCAGGGACAAAAATTCTGTGCTCCTTTAAACTATGCGCCGCTTTCACCATCGGCTGTAAAAGTGGCTGAGAAAATCCTGAAATCAGCTACTTACGAAGGCAAGCCAATTTTGTAAGCTAACCACTCACTGTTGATTAACTCACCTGATTACCAGCAAATATTTCATTTGCTGGTAATTGTTTTGTATAAGAAAACCGAAATTTTGTGAAAAGTCAAAGACAAAATCTTTCCGCAAGCCAGCTCAAATGGGAGTCTTTCTTCAGGGGATTGCTAAAGGTGATGGGAGCGCTGCTATTGCTGTTAGTGATTGGCATACTCATTACTTTAATTGTTGAGTCCTTGCCCTCCATCAAATCATTAGGACTCAAATATTTGTGGGGTAAGGTTTGGGATCCGGTTTCCAATGTTTATGGTGCCTGGCCTTTTTTGGTAGGTACACTGCTTACCTCGTTTATTGCGCTTATCATCTCTTTGCCGTTTTCATATGCTGTAGCTATTTATCTGGGCGAGTATAACCCGCACGGCTGGCTGTCTAATTTATTAAAGACCACTATTGAACTGATTGCAGCTGTACCTTCCATTATTTACGGGTTTTGGGGGTTGTTTGTACTGGTTCCCATTGTACGAAACTTGGAAATCAAATTTGGTGTAGCTCCTTATGGTGTGGGTATTTTAACAGCCTCACTTATCCTTTCGGTGATGATCATTCCGTTCGCCGCATCGTTGGGCAGTACACTCATCCGGCTGGTGCCTTCTGCATTAAAAGAAGGCGCCTACGCACTCGGCGCCACCCGCTGGGAAGTGATCCGCAGCGTAATTATGCCTTATACCCGCTCGGGCTTATTTGCAGGTATCCTGCTATCATTAGGCCGTGCATTGGGCGAAACTATGGCCGTTACCATGCTGATTGGTAATACCAGTACCCTGCCGCAAAACATATTTTCGCCGGGCAACACCATGGCCAGCGTAATTGCTAATGAGTTTACCGAAGCCGACCACACCGTTTATCTGTCAGCGCTTATTGAGCTGGGTTTGGTGCTCTTTTTAGTTACTGTAGTCATCAACCTGATCGGACGTCGGATTATTACCCGTTTTACTAATCATTAACTTTATGAATACACGCATAGGCATACGCAACACCAAGAGTGTTATATTCAAAGGGCTTATACTGTTATTCGCCTTTTTAATCATTGTTCCTTTAATTTTCATACTGTTATACATTGTAAAGCAGGGTATAGGGCAGGTTAACTGGCACTTTCTTACCCATGTACCTGCCCCAGTTGGTGAAACTGGCGGTGGTATCAGCAACGCCTTAATCGGTACCATAATGATTGTAGCAGTGTCTTCCATTATTGCCATACCTATTGGCATGCTGGTGGGCATTTACCTAAGTGAAAACAGTACCACTAAACTGGCTTATTACAGTAGTTTATGTGTGGATATTCTACAAGGCGTACCTTCAATTGTAGTAGGTATAGTAGCGTATTTCTGGCTGGTAAAACCTGCCGGTACATTTTCGGCTCTTTCAGGTAGCGTGGCATTATCTATCATGATGCTGCCTATTGTTATCCGCTCCACTGAAGAAACTTTAAAGCTGCTGCCACCCTCACTTAAGGAGGCTGCTTTATCATTAGGCATTCCGTATCACCGGGTGATATTAAAGGTAATTATCCCATGCGGCTTTTCAGGCATATTGTCGGGCATTATGCTATCTATAGCCCGTGTGGCCGGCGAAACAGCGCCCTTGTTGTTTACCGCATTTGGTAACCCTTATCTATCGTACAACTTGGCCAAACCGATGCAAAGTTTGCCATTGCTGATATTTAATTATGCTACCAGCCCTTATGATGAGTGGCATAACCTGGCTTGGGGAGCCTCCTTTATTTTATTACTATTTGTTTTAACTTTAAACATAGCTACCAAGCTGATTACAAGAAAATGGAAAGTACAATTGTAAGCGCTCAAAAATTTAACGCATGGTTTGGCGATAACCATGTAGTAAAAGATGTGAGTATCGATATACCAAAAAACAACGCCATTGCCGTAATGGGCCCTTCAGGCTGCGGAAAAACTACTTTTCTGCGCTGCATTAACCGTATGCACGAACTGATTCCCGGAGCCCGCACGGGCGGTGAACTGTTGCTGCAAAATGAAGATGTTTATAAAATGAACCCAATCTTTGTGCGGTATAAAATTGGTATGGTGTTTCAGCGCCCTAACCCATTCCCAAACCTGAGTATTTATGACAACGTAATTGCCGGTTATAAGCTGAATGGCTTAAAGCTGTCAAAAAGCGATCAGGATGACATTGTGGAGAAGTCGCTTACCAAAGCTGCTTTATGGAACGAGGTAAAGGATTCTTTACACAAAAAAGGGACTTTCCTTTCCGGTGGTCAGCAGCAACGTTTGTGTATCGCACGTGCTATCGCTATGGAGCCGGAAGTACTGTTATTTGATGAGCCCACTTCAGCTTTAGATCCTATCTCGACCGCCAGCGTAGAGAACTTGTTCCACGAACTGAAAAGCAATTATACGCTGATTATTGTAACTCATAACATGCAGCAGGCTGCCCGTGTGAGCGATAAAACAGCTTTCTTCTTTTTAGGTGAACTGGTGGAGTTTGATGATACCAAGCAGATGTTTACAGCGCCAAAAGATTCAAGAACTCAAAATTATATTACCGGACGGTTTAGTTAATTTAAAAATTATGACACAGTTAGAAATTGAAATAAACTCGCTGAAATCTGAACTGGTAGCCATGTGGATATTGGTGCAGTCGCAAATGAACAAGGCTAAAGAAGCCATGTTGCAGTTTGACAAAGACCTGGCCCGCGAGGTGCTGGTTAAAGAGAAGCGCGTAAACGCTTACGAGTTGAGTATTGACCGCCTGTGCGAAAATATTTTTGCTTTGCACTGCCCGGTAGCTGTAGATTTGCGCTTTTTGCTGGCCGCCTTAAAAATCAATACTAACCTGGAGCGTATTGGTGACATTGGTGCCGGTGTGGCTAAATATGTAGTGGATTCTACGGTTAACTTTGATGTAAAGGCGCTGGAAAGATCGCAGGTACTGCGCATGTATGAGGAGGCGGTAAACATCCTGACCGACGCACGGAGTGCATTTGAAAAGGAAGATACCATTTTAGCCAGAAGCATTTTTAAACGTGATGATGTACTGGATCAGATTAATAAAGATGCTCCGGTAAATATTGCCGGCTTAATTAAGGAAGACATGGAAAGCATCAACGAATCCATGTATATTCTGTCTATCATCCGCAAACTGGAGCGTGTAGGCGACCATTGTATGAATATTGCCGAAGAAATCATTTTCTACATGGAAGCCAAAATTTTAAAGCACCAGCAAAGCATGCAGGAAGGCACTCAAGGCTGATTTATATAAAAAACGCGTCATTGCGAGAAATAAAGCAGTGGCGCGTTTTAATGAATTGTTTAAAATCAGCCAGCGTTAATCAACTCTTGTATAAAATGCGGCAGCGTACGTGGCGGGCGGCCTAAAATAGCTTCCAGCACTAAACCGTTACCGCCATGAAAACCATGTCGGTCATAATTCTCATACATGGCTTTTAACCCATCGCGGATGGGCCCGCCCGGCATCTGTGCCATGTTTGCCCATGCTTCGAAATCAACATCTAAGGCTTCAACGGTTCGCCCCAGTCCTTCACTCATCAATCCGGCAATTTCAGCACGGCTAAACATACCGGGTGCACTCAAATCGAAGGTGCCGTAGTCCAGTCGGTCGGTAGTAAAAGCCAATGCCACAGCTTCAGCTACATCCCGGTAATCAATATAGCTCATTGCCGACTGCTTATTATAAGGCAGGGCAAACTTTCCGGTTTCTTTTATTATCGGCCAGCCAGCCAGTAAATTCTGCATAAACATAGCCGGCTGCAAAATCACAAACTTAAGGTCAGAATAATATAGCGCCTTTTCTACCGGCCGTTTGGCTGCATGATTAATCAATGATAACGAAGGATGATATACGCCCGAAAACACAAACTTTTGAGCGCCTGCTGCTATGGCGGCATCTACCATAGCTATGCCCTGCTTGTCTTCATTGGGTGCAAAGCCGGGATTTAGGTGGAACACGCCATCTATACCCTGCGCTGCATCTTTTAAACTTTCTGCGTCGTCCAGGTCGCCGATAGCAATCTCCTGTGCCCCACGTTCGCGGGCAACAGAAGCCTTTTGTTCGTCGCGTACTAATGCACGTATAGTAATGCCTCTGCTAAGCAACTCAGGCAATATCATCCCGGCAAATTCGCCGGTGGCCCCGGTCATTAATATTTTCATTTTCTGATTTTTTTAAATTAATTCACTCAGTTGTTACGGAGTAACACCCGGCTCCTGTGCCTGTTTTGTTTTAAGAATGAATACCGGTCAGCTCCACATTCATGCAAGTCAATAAAAATTAACTGTAAAAATTACATTTTATAATTATTATTTTTCAAATTTGATTTCATAAACCAATTCGTCTGTTCATTGCCGGTTATTATAGGTGTGGCTGCATTAAGTTGAATGCAGGTAAAAGCTGTGCTGTAATACCGGCTTAATGTTAAGTCTCATTTATGAAAAATTTCTATCAAAAACTCATGCTTACTCTGTTGCTGATGGCTGCTTATGGCTTAGGGTTAGCTCAGGAGATAAAGCCGCCTACCTACGTTGATGCAAAAGGGGTATTCCGGTGGACCAAAGATCAATCGCCGGTATATTTATTTGGTGTGAATTACACGGTGCCTTTTGCTTATGGTTACCGCTCGGTTAAAGCCTTAAATATTGATCCTGAAAAAGAAATTGACCAGGATGTGTACCATATGGCACGAATGGGAGTTGATGCCTTCCGGGTGCATATCTGGGATACCGAAATTAGTGATACTGCAGGCAATCTGCTGCAAAACGAACATCTTAAATTGTTTGACTATTTAATTTACCGCTTAAAACAGCGGCATATCAAAATTATTATCACTGCTATTGCTTTCTGGGGCAACGGTTACCCCGAACAGGATGAGCACACCGCCGGATTTTCATCCAAATATAACAAAGGCCAAGCAACAGTTAACGAAAATGCGATCCGTGCACAGGAGAACTATATGAAGCAATTGCTAATGCATATAAATCCTTACACTAAAACAAATTACCGTGACGAGCCGGATATCATTGCCGCCGAACTTAATAACGAGCCCAGTCACAGCGGCCCAAAAAGCGGAGTAACCGGTTACGTTAACCGCCTTGCAGCCGCTGCACGCAGCACCGGCTGGAATAAACCCCTGTTTTATAATATCAGTCAATCACCGTATTATGGCGATGCCGTGGCTAAGTCTACGGTAAACGGGTTCAGCTTTCAATGGTACCCAACCGGCTTGGTAGCCGGGCATGAGCAGCACGGCAACTTTTTACCCAATGTAGATCATTACCATATCCCTTATGATACCATTCCTGAATTTAAAAATAAAGCGCGCATGGTTTATGAATTTGACGCGGCCGATTTACTGCAATCGTGCATGTATCCGGCGGTAGCACGCAGTTTTAAACAAGCCGGTTTTCAGTGGGTAACGCAGTTTGCTTATGACCCCTTGGGTACCGCTTATGGTAATACTGAATATCAAACCCATTTCCTGAACTTGGCTTATACACCAGGCAAAGCTATCAGCTTTTTGATTGCCAACCGGGTATTTCACCAATGGCCTGCAGATAAAACCTTTGGAGCTTATCCTGCTGATAGCACTTTTGGCGCTTACCATGTGAGTTACCGGCAAAATATGAGCGAGATGAATACGCTTGAAGAATTTTATTATTCCGGCAACACTTTATCGCAACCGGCAGATACCCGTAGGTTGAAGCATATCGCCGGGGTAGGTAGTTCAGGCATTATTCGTTACCAGGGCTACGGCGCTTATTTTATAGACAGGTTGGAAAACGGTATATGGCGGCTGGAAGTGATGCCCGATGCAATTACCGTGCGTGATCCTTTTGAGCGGCCTTCGCCTTCGCGTGAGGCAGTGCATATTCAGTGGCATACCCAGCCCATGCAAATCAATTTAAATGATTTGGGTAACGACTTTAAAGTTGAAGCCATCAATGAGGGCAATGCTTATCAGGACGTAGCTCAAGGCGGTAGCTTTACCATTAACCCCGGTACTTATCTGCTGGTAAAAAAAGGTAAAAATACCAGTAAGTGGACCGGCAACATGCCAATCGGCAATTTGCAACTACAGGAGTTTGTTGCCCCGCAGCCGCATACCACCGAGCCTTACGCAGCGCATACGCCTGTAAAAGAAGTGAGCGCAGATAAGCCTTTTTCGGTAACTGCTAAGGTAATTAATATAGATTCGGCTGATAAGGTAATGTTGACCATCAACCGTGCTTTTGGTTATCCGGCAATGATTGCCATGAAGCGGTTAACTGCTTATGATTACAGCGCTGAAATACCTGCTAACCTGGCCAACACCGGGATATTGAGTTATCGCATTACGGTGCAGCATGGTAACGAATATTGGGCCTTTCCGGGTGCACATAAGGGTAATCCTGCACCATGGGATTACCTCCATACTGATAACTTTCAAACTTTTGTGGCCGCGCCAAAAGGCAGTGTTATATTATTTAATGCTACCACCGACCATAACATTACCAACACTTATTACCCGGTTTTTACCCGCAACGGCGGCGCGCAGTTTGTAAGCGGACCTGAAACCGGTCAATTGGTATTCCGGGCTTCGTCGCCTGGCCTGAAACAAGGTGGGGTAATGGGTTTGCAGTTATACATCGGCGATAAATTAAATGGCCGCAGGAGTGAGCTTCCTTTTTTTACCAAAGTGGTGGTTCGTGCCCGCATGCAAAGCAGCTCACCAGCACGGCTGCGTATTGCGCTGATTTATGCTGACGCAGCCTCATATGCCGCTTATGTGAACTTGAATAATGAGTTTACAAATATCGAAATACCGCTTAGTGCCTTTAAGCCCGATTCAAGTTTATTGTTGCCGCGACCTTATCCCGATTTTCAGCCCTTATGGTTTAAAGCACAAAGCTTTAGTGGCTTAAATTTAAACCAAGCGGATAAACTGGAAATCACAGCAGGCAGCTACTTGAGTTCAGATGGTGGTAACCAGCCCCTGGAAATAGAAGTAGCTTCTGTTTGGCTGGCTTATTAATGTGGTGAAAACCTGTTATATCCGGAAGCCCGGTATGCTGGTAAAAGCGTAGTCTTAACAGCATACCGGGCGTTTTATGCGTTAAAAACGTCAGATTAAATCATCTGGCGTTTTGACAATTGCTTTATCACCATGCGGCTTAACCAGATAATCAGGCCGACAATAATTACAATAACGATTGTAAAAAATATACCGGCTTTAAAAGCGTCTTCTATTAAACCGCAGCCTGAAAACAGCGTGGCTATAATTAGACCAAACAGAGGTAAAGTAAATTTTTTCATAGGGTTGATGAGTTAATTTCTTATCAACACTTAAATGCTTGCTTGGTTTTCAGGTAAAATCAGGAGCGGGATAAAGTGATAGATTCTATTCTAAAGAGAATATCCGAAAAAGCTGATTTATTATATTTGCCCATATCCTTAATAATTATTTATGAGCAAACTTACCCCGTTTCATGTGGCCGTGCCTGTGTATGATTTAGAAGAAGCCCGCCGGTTCTACCGCGAGGTATTAAACTGCAGCGAAGGCAGAACCAGCGACCAATGGGTGGATCTGAATTTTTTCGGTCATCAGTTTGTGCTGCATCTTAAGCCCCACCCGGCCGGCCTGGAAAAACAACATACCAATCCGGTTGATGGTCATGAGGTGCCGGTTCCGCATTATGGGGTAGTACTGGAGTGGGAGCAATGGCATAAATTGGAAGCGCGCCTGAGAAATCAGGGTATTCAATTTGTAATTGAGCCAGGCATTCGCTTTAAAGGTTTACCGGGTGAGCAGGCCACCATGTTCTTTTTAGATCCTTCGGGTAATGCCCTAGAATTTAAAGCTTTTAAAGACATGGGCCAGTTGTTTGCCGTATAAATAAAGGGAAGATATAGTTTCCTATATCTTCCCTTAAAAAAAGTTACAGACTAAAACAAACCGCCCAAAGCGCTTCCCAATCCGCCTCCGCCGCCTGAAAGGGCGCTGCTTACGCTATCCGGGGTAAGGCTTGAGTCGTTAGGATCGTTGGTTTTGTGGGCAAACTTTTGCAACAAGCCAGGCAAAGCTGCCGCTATAGCGCCTGTTGCACCTGCAGGTAAGCCAAACTTGCTACCCAAACTGCCTACCAATCCGCCCTCAATAGCGTTTATAACAGGATTGCCTGATGTAACACCGCTTTCCAATTGTGATAATAATCCGCCTGCGCCACCCTGCGCTGCTGCCTGGCTTTGTAAGCCGTTATTAATGTGGCTGGCAATTTCTTTGTGTACTTCGTCCTGCTGGTCTGCCGGTATGGCATTAGCCACTTGCGGGTTGCCGCCCAGGTGTTCTTTAACCATTTGCAATATCTGATCAAACATAAAATTTAGTTTTAGTTACTTCAGAGTAAGCTAACTTTAGATTAATAAGTTTTAATTAAAATGAAAAACCCGCTTTGCCAGCAAAGCGGGTTTCCATAATTTTCAATTTAACTTATCGTACATCTCTTCTAACTTTGTCTGCCGTGCTTCGGCCGGGCAGGTAAACCTGGAGGCCAAAGTTCAGGGTAAGCGTACTTTGGTAGCCGGCATTGCCGAAACCACCTACGCCATTATATTTCAGCAATGTTTCTAAGCCTACGCTTGGCGTAACAAAGTAGGCGAAGCCAGGGCCAAAGCCAAAATCCAGTCCGTTGGTATTACCACCACCATCGCTTACGTTTACACCGCCAATACCTAAATTAGCTTCACCGAAAAAGCGGCCGTGGCGTAAAACTGCTACATCATTGCCTGTATAGTAACGGCCTAACGCACCCACACCATAAGTGAATATGGTATTGGTATACTTAGCTGTTTGTACGCCCAGGTTTACATATCCACCTAAAGCTACATTATCCTGAATAAACCAGGCGGCTTTTGGTGAAACATTAAAGTTGAACACTTTAGAATTGTCCAGGCCCAGGTTGATATTGGCTAAATCGCCACCCAGTAAAACGTTTCCTTTTTGAATCTGCGCTTTGGCGGTAATGCCAAATACGATCATCGCTAATGCTGTGAGTAAAGTAATTTTTTTCATAGTCTTAATTGTTAAATAAATAAACAGTGTTGGGTTAACATCTGCATTAATTACAACGCCTTGTTGTAATTGTTTAAGAAATGAAAATT
>CAXTCH010000046.1:0-1066 GCA_964241945.1 uncultured Mucilaginibacter sp. | reverse complement strand
TTTATCATGTAAATAATAAATTATTTGATAAGTTATTTTACAAAATATTTAATTGAGAATCATGCGGTTGCAGATGATGTATGTTATAGTGGGCTATTTGTATTTAAAAATGTACATTTTTGCTGAAATAAAGATGGCGAGTATATCGTTTATTTGAAAATTCGAGTAGTTAATAAATTTACTCAATTATAAATTTTTGTAACATTTATACTTTCAAACAGTATAAAGATGATAATTGATGTAGCGTAACTCCTTCTCGAAGGTGAAGCATTGGAAAAGTGAGGCAATAAGGAGTTGCCGCTTAACAAATTTAATGCCAAATCGTTTAATATTGAAAATTTCAATTTATAAATGACTTTAAAACCCTCTAAGTTGCTGACCGATAGCCAAGTGCAGGCAGGGCAAAAATACATTATCAAAGACAGCCTTGCAGGCGAGGCTATGGTGAACCTTTCAGGTGGGGCATTTATTACCGCTATGGCCCTGCACTTGGGGGCATCAAACTTTCAAATCGGTTTACTGGCCAGTTTGCCGGTTTTAACCAATATTTTTCAGCTGTTGTCTATCTGGCTGGTACAGCGTTACAACAACCGCCGTGCAGTAGCCGTAATCGGATCTTTTTTGGGCCGGCTCCCTATGCTATTTGCGGCATTTTTGCCATTGATGTTCAGTACACCTACCGGGCTGCAACTATTGCTGGTAATTCTGTTTGGTCACTACGTGTTTGGCTCCATTGCCGGCGCCAGCTGGAATGCCTGGGTTAAAGATTTAATTCCTGAAAACCGGTTGGGTGCTTTCTTTTCGCATCGTACTAAGCTGGTAACTATCTTGAGTGCGGTATTGAGTTTAGCTGTGTCGTTAACTATTGATTCGGTAAAGGCACATTACCCGGCTTATCTTACTTATACGTATTACGCCATTTTTGTCACCGGCGGTATTATCGGTTTAGTGGGTGTATACTGGCTTTCACGTGCGCCTGAACCTATGCCTTTGACTGTAGAAGAACATATGTTCGCGCAGTTCAAGAAGCCGTTGAAGGATAAAAACTTTAAAAACCTGCTCAAGT
>CAXTCH010000045.1:0-13440 GCA_964241945.1 uncultured Mucilaginibacter sp. | reverse complement strand
ATTCCACGTTTGAACCCGAGCTGGTCACCGAGCAGTGCCGGCATCAGGTATGTGAATAGATAGATAATGAGCGAAGGATGGAATGAAAAAGTGGTCTTAATTACTTTCTTTTATTCTATCCTTCGCTCATTCATTCATTGCTTTCACTCTGCTTCTTTTGTTTCTTCAGCAGCTGCTTCAGGTGCTGGCACAGCTTCAGCAGTTTCATTAAAAAGAGGCATATCTTTCAAAAGATGATACCAGCTGAGAATCTTTTTCATGTCCGAAGCATACACCTTTTCTTCATCGTGATCGGGCGCTACTTCTCTGAAAAAAGTACGCAGCTTTTTAGCATCAGCTTTACTGTCGGGTACATCACCGGCCTGCTTCATATTTTCAAACACGTCGGTCAGTTTGATATCGTCTTCAGTGCCGAATACGGTAATCTCATCCAGTGCAGCCAGCTTCGAGGTAGTTAAATTGGCTACCAGCTTATGCTTGTTGGCATCCAGGCTCTCTAATATAAACCCGGTTTTATTTTGCGACAGCGCTTTCCATAAACCCGGCTTTCCGGAAACGGCTACTATTCCTTGTAAATTCATGTCGTTAATTATTACCTGTAAGTGAAATGTGCAGGGTAAGGAGAGCGGAGATGGATTATTCTTATTAATTACATTCTTCTATCTTCACTCTTCTTATTCCCCGCTCCGCTTACCTATTCTTCAATTACGTCAATACCTAAAATCTTGTCGCCCTGGCGAATTTGGTCAACCACGTCTACGTTTTCAACTACTTTACCAAAGCAGGTATGGTTACGGTCCAGGTGGGCAGTGTTGTCGCGGCTATGGCAGATGAAGAACTGCGAACCACCAGTATTACGGCCGGCATGAGCCATGGATAGCACGCCACGGTCATGGTATTGGTTACCGCCGGTTAATTCGCAATCAATCTTGTAGCCGGGGCCGCCTGCGCCGGTACCGGTAGGATCGCCGCCTTGTACCACGAAGTTGGGGATTACGCGGTGGAAAGTTACATTATTGTAAAAGCCGGATTTGGCCAGCTTTAAAAAATTAGCCACAGTATTTGGGGCGTCTGTATCGTAAAACTGAACGGTCATGTCGCCTTTTTCAGTTTTGATGATGGCTTTGCTCATAGTATTCTTTTTTAATTGGATAGCAAAGTTAACAATTTGCCGTCTATCGGTAAACTTTAATGGAGGATAATAGCGTACACTGATAATCGTTACATTTGAGTCAATAGTTTAAGGCTTAAGTGTTACCTGTCATTTCTCCTTTATCGAAACGACAGTAGCAAACTAAATGTAAACCCATTTCAACTACACACACTACGTGCTTTTTATCAAAATATTACGAAAACCGCTTGCCCTGCTACTCTTTATAATTTTTCCTCTATTGTGCCGGGCAACTTCCATCCTCATTCCTATGGATCAGGATCAGAAAGACCACCTGAAAGCTTATGGCATTGCGTACTGGGTGCTTAAAAACAACGCGGAGGTAAGCTGGCTGCTCAATTACCGGGGCGGCAGCTTCATGACCGGCTACGACCAGCAAACCGAGAATGAGTGCAAAATACGTGGCGTAAGCTATGAGGTAATTGCTGATGCCAAAGCCAATGCCATCCTTACCGAAATTAGTGACCCGTCGGTAAACATGGACGTAGTAAAGCTGCAAAAATCGCCAAAAATTGCGGTATACTCACCCAAAAATAAGTTACCCTGGGATGATGCCGTTACCCTGGTGCTAAAATATGCCGAAATTCCATATACTGTAATTTATGATGAAGAAGTAATTCGCGGCGAATTACCGAAGTACGACTGGCTGCACCTGCACCACGAAGACTTTACCGGCCAATACAGTAAATTTTATGGCAGCTACCGGTATGCTTCCTGGTATACCGAAGATGTGAAACTGCAGGAAGCAACGGCCCGTCAGTTGGGTTTTGCCAAAGTATCAAAAATGAAGTTGGCGGTGGCGCAGCATATCCGCGATTTTTGTGCAGGCGGCGGCTTTTTATTTGCCATGTGCTCCGGTGCTGAAACGCTGGATGTAGCCTTGTCGGCCAGCAATACAGATATTTGTGAGAGTATTTTTGACGGTGATGGCGTAGACCCCGATGCTCAAAATAAGCTGGATTTTACTCAAACCTTCGCCTTCCAGAACTATACGCTCGACCGTAATCCTTTTTCGCACCAGTTCAGCAATATTGATGTAACGGCTACCCGGCAGGTAGAGCGCACCCAGGATTTTTTCAGCTTATTCGATTTTTCGGCCAAATGGGATGTAGTACCGGCCATGCTTACCCAAAACCACGAGCGCATTATTAAGGGGTTTATGGGCTTAACCACCGCTTTTAACAAATCATTTATCAAGCCCGATGTGACCATCATGGGCGAACTTAAAACCGCTAACGAAGCGCGTTACCTGCATGGCGACTTTGGCAAAGGCCAGTGGACCTTTTACGGCGGGCATGACCCCGAAGACTATCAGCATGCCATCGGCGATCCGCCTACCGATTTAAAACTGCATCCCAATTCTCCCGGTTACCGGTTGATATTGAATAATGTACTTTTCCCGGCAGCGCATAAAAAGAAGCAGAAAACTTAATGATGCTGATTAGCCTTTAATAAAGATGCTTTTGCACTGCAATTATTATCATTGCACTTTAAACTGCCAGGTATGCAAATAAAAGTTGTGGCTTTTGATGCCGACGATACTTTATGGGTAAATGAGCCTTACTTCAGGAAAACTGAGGAAAAATTCTGCGACTTGCTAAGCGAGTACCTGCCCCGGCATTCGCTGGAGCGCGAACTGCTTAAAATTGAAATCGGCAACCTGCCTTTGTATGGTTACGGCATCAAGGGTTTTACGCTGTCGATGATTGAAACCGCATTAAACGCTTCTAATCATACCTTAAGTGCACAGGCCATACAGCAAATTTTAACGCTGGGCAAGGAATTGCTGAACGAGCCGATTGAACTACTGGCAGATGTGGAAGAAGTACTGCAAACTCTGCAAAACCGTTACCGCTTGGTAATAGCTACCAAAGGCGACTTATTAGACCAGCAACGCAAGTTGCAAAAATCAGGTTTGGGGCATTATTTTCATCATATCGAGGTGATGTCGGAAAAAGATGATGACAACTACTTAAAGCTGATTAAGCGGCTGGACATTGAACCGGAGGAATTGCTGATGATCGGCAACTCCCTCAAATCAGACATTATGCCGGTATTAAACGTAGGTGGTTATGCAGTGCATATTCCTTATCACATTACCTGGGTGCATGAGCAAATTGAGCACACCATTCAAAATGACCGGTTTCATACCTTTGAAAAAATTAAAGAGCTACTAAACTGGTTATAAAATGAAAACTCCATTAAACATAGCAACCTGGAACCGCAAGGCGCATTTCGAACTGTTTAATAGTTTTCAGGAGCCTATGTTTGGAGTTACTGTGCCTTTGGATTGTACGATAGCTTATCGTAAGGCAAAAGATCAGGGTGTATCTTTCTTTTTATATTACTTGTATCAATCCATGGTTGCTGCCAACCAGATGGAACCTTTCAGGTACCGCATTGAAAATAACAACGAAGTATTTATGCACGATACCGTCAGCGCCGAACCTACCATCAGCCGGGCGGACGGCACTTTCGGTTTTGCGCATCTGGAATTTAAGCCCACACTTGCTGCATTTATACAAGCAGCCCGGCCGGAAATTGAAGCGGTAACCCACTCAACCGTGCTCTTTCCTGCTAAAACAAGTGAAAATATTATTCATTACTCTACCCTGCCGCAGCTCAACTTCACCAGCCTCAGCCATCCGCGAAATTTTTCCGTCAATAACGGGATCCCTAAAATTACTTTTGGCAAAGTCACTGAAGCCAAAGGGCTGAAAACCTTCCCGGTTTCTGTCACGGTACATCATGGATTAATGGATGGTTTGCACCTCAGCCAATACATTAATTTATACCAGGAGCTGCTGAACAGTTAAGTAACCGCTTTTGTCATGTTAAATTCTTATTTGCTGCTGCATTGGGCGCCGGCCGCTTTCTTTGTTAACTTTATGCATAGTGCAAATCAGACCTCCCAAAAACCGGCTTGCAGCGCCAACCACATTTAAAGAACGTATAGCTGCTTTAAATAATCTGCCGCAATTTTTCAAACTGGTATGGCAGGCCAGTCCTAAGTTAACGCTGGCTAATTTTATACTGCGTATCAGCCGCTCGGCATTACCGTTAGCTCTACTGTATATCGGCAGGCTGATTATCGACCAGGTAGTGCAGCTTAACCGCAGCCATGGCAGCTTTAGCAGCCACCGGTTATGGCAATGGGTAGCAATTGAATTTATACTGGCCCTGCTTACCGATGCGCTAAGCCGTGCCATTACCTTAATGGATAGTTTGCTGGGCGACCTTTTCTCCAACCATACCTCCATCCGTATTATGGAACACGCCGCTACACTTGACCTGGATCAGTTTGAGGATGCCGTATTTTATGATAAGCTGGAGCGGGCCAGGCAGCAAACTGTTGGGCGTACCATATTGCTAAGCCAGGTAATGAGCCAGGTGCAGGATATCATTACCATGGGCTTTCTGGCCGCAGGGTTGATGATCTTTAACCCCTGGCTGATTGTGTTGTTATTGATTGCCATACTGCCCGCCTTTTTGGGCGAATCGTATTTTAACGACCAAAGCTATGCGCTTACCCGCAGCCAGACACCCGAACGCCGGGAACTGGATTACCTGCGTTACTTGGGTGCCAGCGATGAAACGGCTAAAGAAATTAAGATATTCGACCTGTCGGGATTTATTATCAGCCGGTTCAGCGAACTATCACAGCAGTTTTATGAGGCCAACCGGAAGCTGTCTATCAGCCGTTCAGCATGGGGCGCTTTTTTTGCCGTGCTGGGCAGTTTGGGATATTATGCCGCCTATGTGTTTATCATTTATCGTACGGTGCAAGGTAAAGTAACCATTGGCGAGCTGATATTCCTGGCCGGCTCTTTCAGACAATTATGCTCGTTGCTCGAAACCATTCTGACCCGCTTTTCTACCGTTTCACAAGGGGCTATTTACCTGCGCGATTTCTTTGAGTTCTTCGAGATACAACCTAAAATCAGGCTTACGCCTGATGCTTTGCCTTTTCCGAAATCCATTAAAACAGGCTTTACTTTTCAGGACGTCGGGTTTAAGTACGCCAACTCCGAGCGTTGGGCCAACCGCCATTTGAGCTTTACCCTGCACCCCGGCGAAAAGCTGGCCCTGGTAGGTGAGAACGGTGCAGGCAAAACTACACTGGTAAAACTACTGGCCCGCCTTTATGACCCTACCGAGGGACGAATTTTATTGGAGGGTATTGACCTGCGTGAATATGATTTGATGGATCTCCGCCTGAATATCGGTGTCATCTTTCAGGATTTTTTGCGTTATCAAATGCCGTTGAACCTGAATATTGCGGCCGGAAAGATTGCACAAAAAGAAAATCAGGCCATGATAGAGGATGCTGCACGGCAAAGCCTGGCAGATACGGTAGCAGCTAAGCTGCCCGGCAACTATAACCAGATGCTGGGTAAGCGCTTTGCGCAAGGGGTTGATTTGTCGGGCGGCGAGTGGCAAAAGGTGGCGCTTGCACGCGCTTACATGCGCGATGCGCAGCTGCTCATCCTGGACGAACCTACCTCGGCCTTGGATGCACGGGCGGAGTATGAAGTATTTGAGCGCTTCTCGGAACTTACCCGGGGCAAAACCGCTGTACTTATCTCACACCGCTTCTCCACCGTACGCATGGCCGACCGAATTTTGGTATTAGAGAAAGGTCAGCTGCTTGAAATAGGCAGTCACGAAGAATTGCTGGCCATAGGCGGCCGCTATGCCGAACTGTTTGATTTACAGGCAATGGGATACCGATAAATATAGCCTCTTAATTATAAAACGTCCACGATACGCCAAACTTTAACAGGTGGTCGCCCATAGGATAACGGTTTACAGTATAGTACCCGGGGCTGAACAGGCCCTGATTGGCGTAGTCATACTGCAAAAATAAGTTGGTACGGTACAGTGTTGCCTTAAGAAACAAGGTTGCAACCGGGTATGAGGTAAAGGTAACATCAGGCCCGTTATAAAACTGCCCGATAGAAATAGCATACGATGGCGCTACGTAAGTGCTGTTATAACGCACATTGGCGCCGATGCTGGTGTTAAGTACGGTAAAGAACAATTTATTGTAGTAAATGCTGGCGTAATTGTATACCTCCGGCATACGCAGTATAGACTGTGCATCAGTTTTTTGATACACCAGGTAATCTTCGAAATGCCAGCGACGCCACTGGAAGGTTTTTCCTATACTCAGCTTCAGCACATTGATGGTCGGGCTGTATTGAGCCGGATGGGCATCGATACCGCCGGTTTGTGCGGTAAAGTACAGGTAATTGGTCATCAAAAAATACTCCGCTTTTAAATCCAGCTGTAAAGGCTCATTGATATAGCTGAACGACAGGTTATTGATTTTCTGCTTTGAAAAATTATTGTCGAAGATATAATGGTTAGATATCCACTGGTTATAAATTAACGGCGCTGCGTTGTTTTGGGCATAAGCGCCGAATATAATCCGCCCGGCCCGTTTTCCGCCCGAAAGCGTTAAAGTGGCATCATACAAATAATCCCCGAAATTATAGTTGCCTTGCACCACCTGCCTGAAATCAGTGTTAAGTATAATCCGGTCGCTGAATTTATATCCCAGTTTGGCATTCAGGGTAATATTCTGAAACGTGCTCTGCTTTACGCTGCGCATCTGGTTCACCAAGCCATTGCTGATGTTTAATGAATCGTTGATGTATTGAGTATAATGGTAAATATCCTGCGTGAGACCTAAATCCAGCTTGGCTTCGTTTTTCAGCAAGCCGCCGGCCTTGGGGCGCAGGTAAAAGCTATAGGAGAAATCATTTTGCAGATGCTGTAATACCAGTGAATCGCGCGAAACGGTAGGGCTGAAATAATAATCCGGGAAAACATGATAAGTATCTGCCTCATTTTGCGAGAAGCGATAGGTACGGCTATTGTAATAAAAAGTGTAGGCCACACGCTGTGTAGGCAATACCTTATTAGTATCACTGGCCGTTCTCTTATCCAAACGCCCCAGATAATAAAATTGCTTAATGTATATCCCGTTGCTCTTTTGGTTATTGCTGGAATTACTTAACTGCACTGGCTCGCTTATTTGCGACAGGGTTTGAATTTTACTGGTAAATACGTTAGGGTCTGCCGGCGAACCGTTTTCGGGCACCTTAAAAGTGTTGTAAATTACATTGGCCAGCAAATTATACCGTTTGCTCTTGGATTCGTACCAGGTAAAAATAGCGCCGCTGATTTCGCTTACGTTTTGCCGCTGGTAAAAGCCCTTTGAACCAATAGTGTTAAAGTTAAACCCGAAATTCCAGTTAGGTTTGATGTTCTGGCTGTGTACCGCTTTAAAATACTGCTCGGTTAACCCGCCACTAATCAGCGACAGGTTGGTATATCCTACCCGGGCCCGGTAATATTGTATATCCTGCGGGTTCAGCATGTAATAATCCAAAAAGTGCTGCCCCTCATCAAAACCTACGGTTTTAGCCGGCTCAAACAGCATCGGGCGCGCCGGCAGCCCCAAATTTCCCAAATTCATGGTCGGGTGGCGGGGCTGATTAATCGGACTGTAATTCTCAAAATTTTGTAACGTGGTATCTAAGGGGAAAACCTGCGTACTGTCGTTCAGCAGGCGTTCATTGGTTACCTTGATAAATTTTGCATTAAAAATTACGGTATCATGCTTGTTTTCCTGGCGCTTACGCAGGGTGTCTACCATTTGATCGTCTGTAAGACGCTTGCGGTTACCGGTGTCAGACAATGCCTGTTGCGGCTGGCCCGGCACCGTACGGTAAGGCGAGTTAGGAATTTGTCCATAGGCCAGCTGCATCAGCAGCAGTAAGGGCAATACCAGTAAAAATTGTTTCAGCGATTTACGTATCAAGGCCGGCAATCAGTTCTTTTAATATCAGGGTCATTTTAGGCTCTGCTTTGTGTGCCACTTCCAGTATTTCTTCCAGCAGTAAGGGTTTCAACGTTTCCGGAAAACCCTCGTCAGTAATTACCGATACAGCAAATACAGGCAAGCCCATATGGTTAGCTACAATTACCTCGGGCACCGTACTCATACCTACTGCATCGCCGCCAATCAGGCGTAAATAGCGGTATTCGGCACGGGTTTCCAGGTTGGGTCCTGTAACTGCTACATAAACTCCCTGATGGCAGGTAATATTGTTTTGCGATGCAATATCCAGCGCTTTTTCAATCAAGTGCAGTTTATAAGGCTGGCTCATATCGGTAAACCGCGGACCCAGCTCCTCATAATTGGTGCCTATAAGCGGATTATCGGGCTGTAAATTGATATGATCGTTAATCACCATCAAATCACCCTTTAGTATAGCCGGATTGAGGGAGCCGCTGGCATTAGATACCAGCAAGGCTTTTATGCCCAGCATCTTCATTACCCTAACCGGAAAAGTAATCTGACGCATACTATAACCTTCATAAAAGTGTAAACGCCCCTGCATAGCCACTACCCTTTTCCCGGCAAGCCGCCCAAAAATCAATTTACCGGAATGAAACTCCAAAGTAGAAATCGGAAAATCGGGAATATTGGAATACAGCAATTGTTTCTCTATCTCGATATCCTTTACCAGGCCGCCCAGGCCGGTGCCTAATATAATGCCTACTTCGGGCTCAAAATCGCCGATGCGACTTTTAATAAAGGTCGCTGTGCGTTGTATGCTCTCTAACATAGTTCAAAATCATTTCATTAAAAGCGGGTCCTGCGCCATTTAAAAACTGTATCCCGATAGGCAGCACCGCCACCGGCAAAGCTGATAGCTGCGCCTGCAATTCGGTGCTGCGCAAGCGCTGCGCATCCTTTTCCGTAGTGATAATCAGTTTTTTGGCCGACGGACAAGCCTTATATTCCTCAGCAAGTTTAACAATATTTTTCAAGCTAAACTGATGATGGTCGGGATAATTGTGCGGAACAATGTGTGTGGTATAATACTCCAGTTCGGCCTGCATGGGTGTAGGGTTGGCAATACCGGTAAGCAAAAATACCGTAGTATCTGCATCGGGCCAGGGTAATCCTTCAGTTCCGTTTAAACTTTGCAAGGGCAGATAATTAATAGCGGTAAAATACACCTGCTGATGAGGAAAGGCCCCGATCTGCTTCAATAAGTTGTGTTGCTGCTGCTTACTCAATTGAGGCGGGCACTTGCTTATCACAATCAGGTCGGCCCGCAGGCGGCCGCTGTAGGGTTCACGCAGGTTGCCGGCAGGCAACAGCCAATGCGGTTCATTCAGGCGGCTGTATTCCATCAGCAATATACTCAAGCCCGGCTGCACGGCCCGGTGCTGGTAGGCATCATCCAGAATGATGAGGTTATGATGGGGTATCAGCTGCCGGATGCCTTCCGCCCTGTTTTCGCATACGGCTACCGTGACCTCAGGGAATTTTTGCTTAAACTGCGCTGGTTCATCGCCTACCTCAACAGCCGTATAACCGGCCTCGGCTACGAGATATCCTTTCGTTTTACGGCCGTAGCCACGACTCAAGGTAGCTAAATGATGATCAGACTTTATTAAGCGTACCAAGTACTCCGTCATCGGGCTTTTGCCGGCTCCGCCTACCGCCAGGTTACCCACCGAAATTATCGGCAAATCAAAACGCTCGCTTTTGAACCAGCCGGCATCATAGCACCAGTTGCGAATTATCACCACCAGTGCGTACAACAGCGAGAACGGAAGTAAAAGCCAGCGCAAAAATTTCATGCAGGTTACAAAGATAAAGCATTAGCCGGTTTCAGAAACAGTTACTTAAAGATGAACTTCCGCCAGGCCCAGATTTTTCGTTTGGACAAGTACGTATTGTCGTGCTCAAATTGATAAGCCTCACGCTCAAAGCAAATATTGCGGTAGGCTTTGTCGTGATTACGGTAAATCAGCAGGTTGACCAGGTAATTGAGCAGGTAGCTCACATAAAACGGAAGCACCAGCAATTCTTCAGCCTGCTTAATATGAATCATTTCGTGGCGGATAGTAACCACATCGGTTTTTAGCTGCGGCCGTGAAACCATAATGAAAGGGTACAACGTAAGGCCGCTTACCTTCAGGAAAGGCCAAACTACTACCGGATATCTCATTCTTTAGCGGCTGGCGGAGTTGCCGGGGTGAGCGGCTGCAGATATAAACCCCGCGGGTTGCGCATATAGCGTTTAAGGTTGGCCTTGATGTAGGCAATGAACTCATAGTCAGAATCCATTGTTACCATATAATAGCTGGGCCGGTAGCGCGACATAAAACGTGTGAGCTCGGGCTCTTTCAGGCCGGTAACCCTAGATACAAACCCTTTGTTGAAACGATAGTCAATTACGTCCTGCTTATGGTCGGCTTCAATCAATTCGCGCAGGTGGGCGGCGTTGCGGCCGCTGCGGCTCAGCATATTCCATATGGCATCAATACTGATGCCCACCCCTAAACCCGTTCCGGGGCTTATCATATCGCGGTAAGCCAGTGAACCGTAAGCTTTACTGTTATCGGCCCTTACCTTTGCCAGCCGCTGGGCAGGCGTAGACAGCGAATCCCGAATGGTTACTTCGCGCAGCATAATAGCTGTTGGCCTCAGGTAAACAGCCAGATCAGAAGTATTCATCAGTTTTACTGTATCAGGATAGTAGCCTTCGCGGCTAAAAACCAGCACATCGCCGGGCTCAGCTTTAATGGTAAATTCGGCTTTTAAGTTGTTGTAAACGGCCTGTCCGCTACGGGTATTTTTTACATTTACCCTGGCAATACGCTCCTGGGTGCTTTTATCGGCAATAACGCCGGACACCGACCGCTCTTGCTGGCACAAAGCAGGCAGGGTACATATCAATAAAAACGTCAGAAGGCACCATCTCATTAATGGGGCAAAATTACATTCCCGCAAGGCTTAATCTTCGTATTTAACAAAATTTAACAGCTTACTGGGCTATCACCAACTGCTGCCCAATCTTAACCGTATTATCGGCAATATTGTTCATTGCTTTTAACTGGTCAACTGTGATACCAAAACGCCGGGAAATGTTGTATAGTGTATCGCCCTGCTTTACTGTATAAAGTTTATCAGAAGTGGTGGTGGGTACCGAAGCAGTACCTGCCGGGGCGGGATCGTTCGCCTTACCAATGTTTTGGTTAATTTGGGTAAGTACGCGGTCTTCACGTTTAATTTTTTGATCCTCTGTTTCCGGACGATCGTACTGATCGAGGTGATATTTAACAATGGTATTAATAAGCAGCTGCGGATAATTGGGATTGGTGGCATAACCTGCCGCCTTTAAGCCGTAAGCCCAACCGGTATAATCGTTTTTATCCAGTTCAAACAAAGCAGCGTAGCGCTTGCGTTTTAAAAAGTTAGAATGATCGCGGTATGAATCTTCAGGCTGGTCGTATACCCGGAAGCAATCGTCCACCTGGTCATCATTTTTATAATAGCTGCGCCCCTTCCAGTCGCTGGTGCACTTGATACCAAAATGGTTGTTGGCAATTTTGGCCAGGTCCCCGTTACCAAAGCTGGACTCCAGCAGTCCCTGCGCCAGGGTAATGCTGGCCGGTACTCCATATAAGTTCATCTCCTGTATAGCTACGCCTTTGAACCGTTCCACATAGCTTAAAGGTGTGTAGGGTACAAAGTTAGATAAAGCGGCGCTGCGCTCGTGTTCAAGTTCGGCGTTGCTTCGGTGTGCTTCGTGCCGGGTAATGCCGGCCGCCAAAGGTTTGTGCGCTGCACAAGAATAGCACAATAAACCAATGAGAAGAAAATAATAACCTCTGCGCTTCATACCAAAGTTCAGTTAACAGAAAAACAGCTTCAAACTTAAAAACTGCATGGGAAAAGTATACGAGCGGATGAGTGTAATGTTGGCTTAAAATCTTCTTAGTACAAAGCGCATACTCACAGGGACATCAAACTCTACCGGATTATACAGAGCGACCCGAGAATTTGAGGACTGTTTTGTTTCTTACAAGTGATACGTGGAAGATTACGATAATGGCTGTGGTTTACCGCGTTTGCCCGGCCACCTTTACCGAATCCGGACTTTCATCGTAGGCATGCAGGCCGTATTTATGAATCAGCCCCAACACCTGCGAACCCCAAACGTGGCTGCTGGCATAACCGCTGTGCTGAATGCCTTTTACCCAGTTTTGATAATCATAATGCGAAAGGCTTTCAGCCAGATGGCTAAACTGCTTACGCTCAGTCATGATACGGGCAAAATCCTGGAAGGAATCAAATACAGAATCGTATTGTTTATAGGAGGAGTGTACTTTTTTGTGACCGGGAGAAACTTGGCTGTGGCCCTTCATCCCAAAGTGATTGTTTAAATTACGGGCTACGGAACTGTTTCCATTAGCAGACTCGTGCATAGCGATGGCTAAAATGATGCTGGCCGGCACTCCGCTCTCATGCATAATGCGAATGGCATTATCTTTGAACTTATCGATATAGGATTGTGAACTGGTTTGTGCCGATGCGGCAAATGAAGATAAAAAGAGTACTGCAATCAGTAGGGTTTTTTTCATAATTTATTTTTTTCTGATAACCAGAATACCGTCTCTCACGGGAAGTATCAGTTTCTCTACCCGTGGGTCAACAGTGATTTGGTTATTTAGTTTTTTGAAAGCTTCCGTCTGGGTGTCATTTTCTTTCCCGTACACTTTGCCCTTCCACAAAACGTTATCAATTATTACTAAACCTCCCGGTTTCGTTTTTTCTATAACTGCCTGATAATAAGTGAAATTATTTTTTTTATCAGCGTCAATGAATGCAAGATCAAAAAAATTATCGGTAAATCCAAATATAATTTCTGTCGCGTTGCCAATATGCAGCGCCACCTGGTCTTCAAGTCCAGCCAGTTTAAAGTTTTTTCTGAGCCTGTTTTCCAACTCGGATTTTACCTCAATGGTATGTATTTTTCCGCCTTCGGCAAGCCCCTCGGCCAGGCAAATGGTAGCATAACCGGTAAAGGTGCCTACCTCTAAAATATGCACAGGGTGCACCAGTTTACTCAACATGCTCAGCACCCGCCCCTGGTAATGGCCTGACAGCATATGCGGCTGTAATACCTGCACATGCGTATCGCGGTTAATTTTTTTCAAAACCTCCGGTTCAGGGTCACAGTGATGGTCCAGGTAGTTTTGCAGCGCGGGGTCTAAAATTTCCATGCCGCAAAAATAGGGTTTTGAAAAGAGGATAGTCTTGCTGCTATGGTTTAAGTTTGCATGATGGAAAATGTATTGGATAATCCGGCATGGAATGCATTATTGTCGGGCAACCAAAACCTGGCGCATGGCAACGAGCAGGTTAAATATTTTGATATTGAAGTTTCGCCTTT
>CAXTCH010000044.1:0-13644 GCA_964241945.1 uncultured Mucilaginibacter sp. | reverse complement strand
AATTGTGATAAGGTTTAGGTTGAAAGTCGTTCGGAGCAAGTCCGAACGGCTTTTTGTTTTTACAGCCTTTCCTGCTGCAATTGCATTGTTGTCATCCACCGTTTGGTATTTAACATTTTTCTATCTTCGCCCCCGAGAAATCTATCTTCATCATGAAAAAATTAATTGGTTGGCTGCTGTTTATATGCGGTTTGGCAACAGCAGCGCATACCAGCGCACAAGATTTTAAATCGCCTCAGGCCAGCGCAGCACAAACCTTGATTCAGGATTTCGGCTTGGGTAAAATTACGCTTACCTATTCGCGACCCAACGTGAAAGGACGCCATGTATTTACCGATTTGGCTCCATACGGGCAGGTGTGGCGTACCGGTGCTAACGAGGCTACCATTATTAATTTTACGGATGAAGTTTCTTTAGCCGGTCACAAAGTAGCACCCGGCGAATACGGGCTGTTTACCATTCCGGGCAAAATGGAATGGACTGTTATCTTAAGCAAAACCTCCAGGCAATGGGGTGCATACAGCTATAAACAGGAAGATGATGTATTACGTTTTCAGGTAAAGCCGGCTTATATAAAAGACCTGACGGAGACCTTCACTATACTGTTTGCAAACGTGTTACCCACTTCCTGCCGGTTACAACTGCTATGGGAGCATACAGTGGTAACTATACCTGTTACTACAGAAGTAAACAGCCGCGTGACGGCCAATATTGAGGAGGCTTTGAAAGGAGAAAAGAAACCGTATTTTCAGGCAGCGCAATATTATTATGATAACGGACTGGATATAAATAAAGCGCTGGAATGGATCAACGAAGCTGAAAAGGCCAATTCCAAAAGCTATTCAGTAAAATTATGGAAATCCCGTATTCTGCTGAAAAAAGGTGATAAAGCCACTGCCCTAACCACCGCCCGGGAAGGTGCCCGGCTGGCCAAGGAAGCCAAAAATGATGAGTATCTGCGTTTAAACGAAGCCGTGGTTGCACAGGCTAAATAAAAAGCTTCGTTCCGACCCTCTCCAAAGGAGAGGAAGATAAAAACGGGAGATAAACCAAAGGGCTCATCTCCCGTTTTTATTGCTGTTCGAAATCAATCTCCCTCTCTTTTGGAAAGGGCCGGGGTGAGGCCATATGTATGAGCCATGCAATAGCCACTACCAAAATACAACCGATGGCATTAAACCACAAATAAGCCACTACATTAAACCAGCCGCATATCACCACCAGCAATTCGGCAATCAGGGCGGCGATAAAAACTTCATTGGCCCGGATAGGCTTACAATAAAAGGCCACCACAAATACACCTAAAATTACTCCGTACATATACGAACCTAATTTGTTCACCGCTTCCAGCAGGTTACCCAGGTGGCCGGCATACAAAGCCATGGCAATGCAAACCAGTCCCCATAATATGGTAGCCAGCCGCGACACCTGCAGATACCGCTGCCCGGAAGCTTGGGTGTTTACAATGCGTTTGTATACATCCATCACCGTGGTAGAGGCCAGTGAATTAAGCGCGCTGGCAGTAGAGCCCATAGAAGCCAGAAAAATAATGGCAATCAGCAAACCGATAAGCCCGCGGGGCAGATAGTGAATCACAAAGTTGAGAAACACATAGTTGGTATCGTCCGTATCGGCAGTTGTACTGTGTTTCTTAATCAGGGCGATGCCTTGTTTGCGCAGGGTATCGGCTTGTGCATTGATGGTTTGTAATTGCTGTTGCGCCTGCTCCGTTTGTATTTCACTATGACTGTTTAAGGCTGAGGCCAGGCGATAGGCAGCCTGCTGCTTTTGCCGGTTGAGCTGATTGTACTGGTTTTCCAGCTGTATGTAAGAGGAGCTTGCCGCGCTGTTTTTAATTTCATTCACCTCGTAGCTATTAAAAAACATTGGCGCAGGATGAAACTGGTAAAACGCAAATACCAGTACCCCAATCAGTAATATTAAAAACTGCATGGGTACTTTGAGCAGCCCGTTCATGATGAGGCCCAGCCGGCTTTGCCCTACAGAGCTGCCGGTGAGGTAACGCCCTACCTGGCTTTGATCGGTACCGAAATAAGACAGTTGTAGAAAGAAACCGCCGATAACACCGCTCCACACGTTATAGCGGTTATTGGGGTCAAAATGCCAGTCGATTACATTCATGCGCCCCATTTTACCGGCAATGTGCAAGGCATTTATAAAGCCGACGCCTTTGGGCAGTAAGTGCACTACCATCACCCCGGCCATAAAAATTCCGGCAAAGATGACGCTCATTTGTAGCAGCTGGGTATAAGATACTGCCCTTGTGCCGCCATAAACCGTATACACAATAACCAGTGTACCGATAAATATAGTGGTGAGTACAATATTTAAATTCAAAATTACCGATAGGATAACCGATGGCGCGTAGATGGTAATACCGGTAGATAAGCCCCGCTGCACTAAAAATAAAAATGCAGTAAGCGCACGTGTTTTCAAATCAAAGCGCTGCTCAAGGTATTCATAAGCGGTATATACTTTTAGCCGGTGAAATATGGGTACAAAGGTGATGCACAGCACAATCATGGCCAGCGGAAGGCCGAAGTAGAACTGCACAAAGCGCATGCCGTCGCTGTAAGCCTGGCCGGGTGCTGAGAGGAAGGTGATGGCGCTGGCCTGTGTGGCAATAACCGACAAGCCGACGGTGTACCAGGGTAATGAGCGGTTCCCCATTAAAAACTGGTCGACGGTTTGGCTGCGGCCGCTTTTCCACAGTCCGTAACCAATCACAGTAAGCAGGGTAACGGCTAAAACAATCCAGTCGGTAAGGCTCATTTAAAATATAGGGTGATGAGCCAAAATACAAAAATTAAAAAAACCAGCCATACAGCAACAACGCCGTAAAACTGGTTCCAGCTTTTAACAAATGAAGGCAGGTCCTGATGATCCTCAGACCTCCTCACGGCCTCTTACCAGCACGTTGATAAAGAAAGCAGCCGTAAGTAAGCCTAAAATACCGCCAATCGGTATCCAGATGAAACCTTTATCAATAATAGCGCCTGTAAACAAGCCGCTAAACAGCGCTACTGCATAGTATATAAAATCGTAGCTGTTATCTTCTTTTGGGTGTGCCATAGTTTTATAGTGTTCCGTAAACCTCGCAAAAGTAAGGGTTCACTCAGAGGAATGCAATATATAAAAACGGTTAATGCTAAATTGTTTAACTATTACTTCTATAATAGTTAATTTAAGGAATCCGCTAGGATTTTAATAACTGCTGAGCTTCCTGCTGCAAGGTGGGAAGATGATTGATAACTACATTCCAGATAATAATATGATTCACATTATCATAGGCATGTATCACTTTATTGCGCAGGTCAACTATTTGCCTTGCATATGAAATAGCAATTAAAGGGTTAATTTTTAGTAATTTATTTACAGCCTCTCCAATAATTTCAAGTTCCCGTTCTACAGCACGGCGTTTGGTTTTATTTAATTGGTACTCTTCAAACAGGCGCTTGTATTCCAAATGTTCATCAATACCAATAATGCTGTCCAAAATATCTGTAAGCAGCTTTTTCTCCTCTAACATCATAGTACCGGAACTTTGGTAGAATTTATCCGTTCTATTAAGTAAGGATTACTGAGTGTTTCTTCTGCTACAAGGTCTACCTCTGCACTTAGTAAGTGCTGTAACGCATACATTAAGTTAAAGTAATTATTACTGTAAGCCTCAAAATCTGCATGTTGCGTAAAGCGAACAATGAAGTCAATGTCGCTATCCTCTTGCATGGTGTTGGTAGCTGCGCTGCCAAACAAATAGGCACGCTCCACCCCATAAAGCCGCATTAGTTGCTGAATTTCCGGAAGCTTGTCTTGAATAACAACTTGCATAGTAACTGTTTGAACACAAAAGTATAAACATTACCTGAAAGATTTTGCCTTAAAATCAGGGGTTACTTTTATCCTTACTCAGCAAATTAATAAACAGCCTATACGCTCCCGGCACCCCGGCAGGCAGTTCCCTGAAAAACGCCAGCGAAGTATAGGTGAACCGCCCCTTGCCATAAGTAGCGGTAATGAGCGAACCTTTCAGCGGCGCTTCGCCCTGGTCATTCATCGCAAACTGGGTTTGGTATTCGGGTGCTATATCGCTCACAAAGTATAAGCCGCGTTCCTGTATCCAGCCGGTAAAATCCTGCTGGGTAATTTTGTTGGGATAATTCAGCAGCGGGCTTTGCGGGTCAAGTACGGTTACTTTGGCATTTTCATCGGTTACTCGTTGGTTTACTACCTTAAACGGATAAGGTCCGGGCGGGTCAACCTTCAGGCCGGCAAAGTTGTTATACTGCACCACCAGGTTGCCGCCATTTTTTACATAAGCCATCAGCTTAGGCTGCTCATAGGGCAATCGGTCATCAACATTATAAGCCCGTACCCCGGTTACAATGGCGTCGTATTGCGAAAGGTCGGCATTCATAATTTCATTATTTGTAAGCACATGCACCTCGTAACCCACCTGCCGTAAGGCTTCGGGCATCAAGTCGCCGGCGCCGGGCACATAGCCAATCTTCTTGCCGGCTGTTTTTAAGTCCACATTCACCAGTTTGGCCTGAGCCGGCGGGAATAAAGTGATATCAGGTATATGCTCATAACTGATACGCTGCAAACCCAGCGACCAGTCTTTACCGCCTACCGACATTACCGCTTCAACCGGCGTTACATTGGAGGTGGAACCGGCCGGCGTTACCGTGAAAGTTTCTGTCCACTCGGCTCCTTTGGCCTTGCCGGAAAACTCAATACCGGCCGGACTGATTTCCCAGCCGGCTATGGGTTTTAAATGGATGCTGCCTGCGGTATGTGCTGCAAAGCTTTTCATTTTCAGCTGCAGCTTTTGCGGTTGCGGGGTATTAAAAATATATACCTTATTTTCAATGTCGGCGGTAACCGGCGGGGCAATTTCCACCGGTTGATACAGTTCGCCGCGGGCCGGGTCTACATATTTATACACCAGGCGGCGCTCAAACTGAATGGTTTTCCCCTCAATCATAAACTCGAAAATGGTTTTGGGCATATCCGGATTTTCAGGGTTGCCCACTTTCAGATTGTCGTTAATGGTATACATCCCGATGCCATGCGGAGACTCGAGCCAGTAAGGCTGCGTAATTTTTAAAGCCGGCTGGGTACTTTCAAAGGTTTGCAATTCGTCAGCCGGCAATGTTTTGCCGCCCTCAAACGGCTGATTGTTAATACGACTGATTTTAATAGCACTGTTGTAACGGCTGATGACCTGCGAGCGTACCTGCATCTCGTCACCTACGGCATAAGCCGGCTCGGTAACATAACTTTCAAACCATAAGCCGGCACATTCGGTAATCAGGTTACTGAGTTCCTGAATTTTCTGTGTACGCCAATACACATCCGGCACCTTACTTATGCGGTCAAGCAGCTTTACCAATGCAGGTACTGATTTTTCAGGATGGTCATCATCAAAATTGTGACTTGTATTATTAATGTCGGCTTGTATCGCTTCTCCGCCGGTTACACGGCCCCAGGTGGTATTAACCTCATCCATTAGATCAGTTTTAGGGGCCGGGCCTAAAATGGTTTTAAAGTATTCCAAAGCTTCACCCCGCTGCCTGGCGCTGCCAAAACCCTGCGTACGATGGTTGGAACGGCTCTCGGCTGCAATTTCGCCGTAACTTTTACCCAGCAAAGCATTATAACCCCCGGCATCCAGCTTAAACTGGTCGGGCGCAGTGGTATTGGCGCTACCAAAGTTAAAGGTGTTCCAAAGCAGGCGTTTGGCTTGCCAGGGCTGTACATATTTCAATTGCTCAGGGAAGCGTTTGGGGTCGGCTGCAGCGCTGAACGCTTCCTGCGCCAGGATGGCGGAGGTGGTATGATGCCCGTGGCCGCCCTCGCCGGTGGTCGGAAAGCGGCAAATCATTACATCGGGCCTAAACTTGCGGATCACCCATACCACATCGCCTAAAACTTTTTCCCGGTCCCATATTTTCAGGGTTTCCTCCGGGTTTTTTGAAAAGCCAAAATCATTAGCCCGGGTAAAAAACTGTTCGGCGCCATCCATACGGCGGGCCGCCAGCAGTTCCTGGGTACGAATCAGCCCTAATAATTCGCCCTGTTCATTACCGATTAAATTCTGGCCGCCATCGCCGCGGGTTAAGGCCAGATAGCCGGTGCGGTAATGTTTCTCCTGCGCCAGGTAAGCCAGCAGGCGGGTATTTTCATCATCGGGATGGGCGGCAATATAAAGCACACTACCTAATGTATTCAGTTTTTTGAACTGTTGCCTGATAGATGAAATGTCGGCCGGCGGTGCTGTTTGGGCTTTTGCGGTGATTGCAGCACAGAATAATATAGAAAACAATTTAAAAGCTTTCATATTTGTAAATAGTGTTGAAAGTTAAACAGATAAACGCAACCTGCAAACAATTATCTGTTTATCATTATTTCAGTTCCAGGTAATCTGTCTTATTAAATTGGCAACAATTATCCGCAAAATGTCATAAACTGTTAAGTAAAATAAAAACAATTTATATTAATCAATCGTTTGATTAACTTTGTGCACTGAAAACAATGGACAAAGAGAAGATAGATAAAAAAGATCACATTTTGGACATAGCCGAGCGGGTGTTTTCGGAACGTGGCTATGACGGCGCTTCTACCCGCACCATATCCGGCGAAGCAGGAGTTAACATGGCTATGCTTAACTATTACTTCGGATCAAAAGAGGGCTTATTTTTGGCCATTTTTGAGCGCAGGCTGTCTATATTCCAGGATTTGCTGCAAAATATAGCTAACAACAGTAAGCTTAGCTCGTGGCAGAAGGTAGAGCAATACATCGAATCTTATGTAGAGCGCATTGTGAATAACAGCTCTTTCCAGAAAATACTTTACCAAGAAATGTCAATGACTAAACGGGGTGAATTGTCGGATAAGCTGAATAATATCATTATGCAAAATGTAACCGAATTCAGAAAACTTCTGCAAGAAGGTATTGATGAGGGCGATTTTAAGAAAGAAGCAGATACAGATTTGGTGATAGCAACCATCTTTGGTACAAAAAACTTTATTATGAATACGCCTTGCGTTTCCTCAACCATGCTGGGTTATGATGTGCAAGACCGCTCTGTTTTAGAAGAACGTCTGAGGCCCCGGTTAAAAAATTTTATGAAAACACTATTAAAAGCATACTTAGTTAACTAAATAATGACTACGCAGTTAAATAAACCACACAACCCTCACTTTTTTAAAAAGGCTGTCCGTACCCTGAGCAAGTGCGGTGTTGCGCTATTGGCGCCGGCTTTATTGGCTGCTTCGGCGGCCCATGCTCAGGACAGGAATATTACTTTGGATGAAGCCATTAAGCTGGGTTTGCAAACCAGCAAAACCCTGCGCCTCTCTCAGGCCAAAATTGATCAGGCAGTATCGCAGTTTAATCAGGCTAAAGACCAAGCTTTGCCCTCAGGGTCAGTAAGTTATACTTATAGCTATGCCTACATTCCGGCCAATAAGCTTGGGTTTAACGGCGATGTAATTGCCTTACCCAGAACAGCCAATGCCAACCTGGGTATTGCTTCGGCCGAAGAGGTGCTATATGCCGGTGGTAAATACCGTTATGCTAAAGCCTCTACTGATTTATTGGTGCAGGTATCGCGCCTGGACGCCGACAAAGACCGCGACCAGATTGCCATAGATGTTGTAAACGAATACTATAACTTATATAAAGTACTGCAAAATCAAAAGGTAGTACAACAGAACTTAAATTCGGTAGATGAGCAGATTCATCAGGCGCAGCGCTTTTTTCAGCAGGGCCTGGTTACTAAAAATGATGTGCTCCGTTTTCAGTTACAGCGCTCAAACATCGAACTGAATGGCATCGACCTGGAAAATAACCGTAAGATCATCAACTATAATCTCGACATTTTACTGGGTCTGCCCGAAACTACCCAACTGAATGTTACCCAGGTAGCCGATGTGAATCAGCCTGTTGCACCGCTTGTTAATTATGTAGATACCGCTTTAGCTAACCGTCAGGAAGTTAAGGAGCTTGACTTGCGTACCCAGGCGGCCGATTATAATATCAAAAGCGTACGTGCTAATCAGTTGCCCACGCTGGCAGCTACCGCGGGCGCTTATTATGTAGATATATCGGTTAACCCATTGCCTACACATAACCAATATATTACACCGGTTACTGCAGGGTTAGCCATATCATGGAACTTTGGCACCTTGTGGAATAATAAAAACAAAGTTGCCGAGGCCCGCATACAACGCGACCAGGTTTCAATTAACAAGGGAATTACTACCGATAATATAAAAACCGAGGTTAATCAAATCTATCAGAATTATGTAGCCGCGGTAAACAAGGTGCGGTTACTGCAAACTGCGATAGCACAAGCTACAGAAAACAACCGTATCACCGCTTCCAAATACTCTAATGCAACGGCATCGGCTACTGACCGTGCAGATGCTGAAACCCTGCTGTATCAGGCACAAACTAATTTAGAGCTGGCTAAGGCCGATGCGGGACTGGCCTACTACAACCTATTAAAATCAACCGGAAGACTTAACAAACAATAATTGAAATAATTACAATGGCACAGGAACAAGCAGTACAAGAACAAGAAACCACGAAGAAAAAACCGAACCGGGTGATACCTATTATTTTGGGTATCGTATTGTTGGGCGGTATCATCTTCGGTGTTAAAGAATGGATTTATTATGGCAAGCATGAGGATACCGATGATGCGCAAATTGATGGCGATATCAGCCCGGTAGTGGCTCGTGTAGGTGGTTATGTAGATAGCATTTATTTCGAAGAAAACGCACATGTAAACAAAAACCAGGTATTGGTAAAACTGGATGACCGCGATTACAAGGTGAAGCTGGAACAGGCAATTTCTGCCCAAAAGGGTGCCGGTGAAAGTATAGGCGTAGGTCAGTCGCAAATTTATACCAATGCAGCTAACGCTGCCAATGCCCGGGCCGGGATAGTGCAGGCACAGGCTAAGTTAAGTGAAGTGCAGAAAGATTACGCCCGCTATGCCAACCTGATTAAGGATGGTTCCATCACCCAGCAACAGTTTGATCAGGCCAAATCAAATTTACAGGTTGCTCAGGCTACTTTAAGAGCCGCACAAGATCAGTATCGTGCAGCTCAGGAACAGGTAGGCGCTACCCGTAACCAATTAAAGGTAACCAGTACCGGTGTAAATCAACGTCAGGCTGATGTAGACTTTGCCAAGCTGCAGTTATCTTATACCACTGTTTTATCACCTGCCAGCGGTATTACCTCTAAAAAGAGTATCCAGATTGGTCAGTTGGTGCAAGCCGGCCAAACCCTGTTTTCTATAGTAAACGATAACAGCTTATATATTACCGCTAACTTTAAAGAAACCCAGCTGGATCATATCCGCAACGGTCAGAAGGTAGAAATTGAAGTAGATGCTTATCCTGAAATGAAGCTGGAAGGCACCGTATACAACTTTTCGCCTGCTACCGGCGCTAAGTTCTCTTTACTGCCGCCGGACAACGCTACCGGTAACTTTGTGAAAGTAGTACAGCGTGTACCCGTTAAAATTAAAATTAATGCCAGCAAGCAGGATATAGATAAACTTCGCCCTGGCATGAGTGTGAATGTTTCTGTAACTACAAAAGACTAATAAAAACTAATTATGGCTGAAACCGGCTTTAGAAAGTGGATCATTACCATTACGGTAATTACAGCCTCCCTGCTGGAGCTGATTGATACCACTATTGTAAACGTTTCATTGCCTACCATACAAGGTAACCTGGGCGCCACGTTGGAAGATGTGGCCTGGGTTACTACCGGGTACGCAGTGGCAAACGTAATTATCCTGCCGATGTCGGGCTGGCTGGGCACCGTATTTGGCCGTAAAAATTATTTCCTTGCCTCTATTGTTGTATTTACTATTGCCTCATTTTTATGCGGTAACGCGCATACCCTGGCCGAACTGGTGCTCTTTCGTATCATACAGGGGGTAGCCGGCGGGGGGTTAATCTCTACCTCTCAAGCCATATTACTGGAAACCTGGCCGCGCGATCAGGTGGGTACTGCCACCGCTTTATTTGGCTTGGGTGCGGTAGTTGGGCCAACCTTGGGGCCAACTATTGGCGGCTATTTAACCGACAACTTTTCGTGGCCATGGATATTTTATGTGAACCTGCCTGTAGGCGCATTAGCCGCCTTTTTTACTTATACCTTTGTGAAGGCAACGCCAAAAAGTGCACAAGGCCGGCCGGTAGACTGGTGGGGCATTGCTTTGCTGGCCATAGCGGTAGGCAGTTTGCAAACGATATTGGAAAAAGGTGAGTCGGAAGACTGGTTTGCAAAAACGTATATCACTGTACTTACCGTAGCTGCCATATTGGGTTTGATACTATTTATATGGCGCGAGATGGAGTTTGAGTTCCCGATTGTGAACTTCGGGATTCTGCGGCATCGAAGTTTTTCGGTCGGTATGTTTACCTCCTTTGTACTGGGCTTCGGTTTATATGGTTCGGTATTCGTATTCCCGATATTTTGTCAGAGCCTGCTGGGTTTTTCGGCTGAACAAACCGGGCTGATATTGTTACCGGGCGGGTTATTCACTATTGCCATGATGCCGTTTGTAGGTAAGATGCTGAATGGCGGTATCCCGGCGCAGTTTATGGCAACTGTCGGCATGTTCCTTTTCTTTGTGTTTACCCATATGCTGGCCAATTCAACCCTGGCCACCGGCACTAATGATTTCTTTTGGCCGCTGGCTATCCGCGGTATTGGCATGGCGTTGTTATTCGTGCCGTTGACTACATTGGCTATTGCCGATTTGAAAGGTCCTGAAATCGGCCAGGGAACCGGCTTAAACAATATGATGCGCCAATTGGGCGGTTCATTCGGTATTGCGGCGCTTACCACCCTTATTCACGTTCGGGAAAGCATACACCGTAACAACCTGCTGGTCAACATCAACCAATACAATCCGTACTTTAATCAGCGCTTGCAAGGCCTCATCGCTAACTTTATGGCGCATGGGCGCAGCTTAAGTGATGCTACACGTACGGCCTATGCCGCTATGGAAGGTAATGTAATACGGCAAACCATGCTGCTTACTTATGATGATGCCTATTGGCTTACCGGCCTGGTAATGCTGTTCTCTATACCGCTGCTTTACCTGCAGCCGTTTAAAAAGGCGGTAGCCATGCCGGCAGATGCCCATTAAACAGTGGTAACACCTCTGTATAAAATAAAAACCGCCTTACGTATGTAAGGCGGTTTACCCAAAAATTAACAATTAAAACTTTAGCATTTATCCCTGCTAAGGATACTAAACCCATCTACACTTGCTGTAGCGTTTAGTAAATCACAAGGGATGTTTAATCTTTATCCTAAAGTTAGCAGTATTATTTCTGTAATCGGAAACGCATTTTAACTATTAGGCTAGTTGTAACAGATAAGTTACATTTTTGGCACTTAAGAATTAAAATATCACTTTACCGGTAGCCGTAACCAATGAGGCAATACGCACGGCATCAAAAATACGCTCTTCGGTAGTCCCTAATTTAATTAAGGAATCTTCGTGTGCATTTACACACATCTCGCAGCCATTAACGGCTGATATGGCTAAGCTCATTAATTCAAAAAACTCCTTTCCGGTTACCGGTTTCATCATAATCTGCATACGGATGCGCGCCGGTATCTGAGTGTACTTTTCTTTTTGTGTAAAATGACGGAAACGGTAAAACACATTATTTGAAGCCAGTAAAGAAGCGCAAGCCGCAGCTTCGGCTACATCAGCAGCGGTAGCGCCCTGTTGCTCGGCATATGTGGTAAAGAAACGGGTAAGCGGACCGTTATTATTGTTAATGGCTGTGCTTAAACCCAGCAGCGCGCATTCTTTGGTGCTCAGTTGTTCAGATGTAAGCGTACTGGTAAAGTTCAATTTTAAATCGCGCAGGTAGCGTGATTCGCCTTTCTCCAGCAGGGTCAGGCTATCAGTACGGTAAGCGGCGTCAAGGCCTACGCTTTGTAATATTTCCTGTATAATTTCGGTGCTTTCGCTCATGGTAATGATCTTTTTAAAAAAAAATGTAAGGCAATAAAAAATCTCCGCAGGGTTTAAGTGCGGAGATTCATAACGAATACTTAATTAGGCATTTATAGTTTCCTGGCCTTTTTCCCAGTTGCAAGGGCAAAGCTCGTCGGTTTGCAAGCCGTCCAGTACGCGCAGTACTTCTTTTACATTACGGCCAACGTTCAAATCGTTTACACATACCCAACGTACCACGCCTTGCGGGTCGATGATGAAGGTAGCACGGTAAGCCACTTTTTCATTAGGCTCTAAAATACCCAAATCTTCAGCCAATGATTTTGAGGTATCGGCCAGCATCGGGAATTTTAGATCACGCAGGTCATCATGGTTTTTTCTCCAGGCTGCGTGAACAAACTCAGAATCAGTTGAAGCGCCGATCAAGCGGGCATCACGGTCGCGGAATTCGCCAAAATTTTTATTGAACTCAGCAATTTCAGTAGGGCAAACAAAAGTGAAGTCTTTTGGCCACCAGAAAATTACAGTCCAAACGTTATCGTCGTTTACTAAATAGTCAGAGGTAAGGGTTTCAAATTCTTTACCTTTTTCAATGCTCACGCATGCAGTTTTGTTGAACGACGGGAATTTTTCTCCTACAGATATCATGTTGTGGTTGTTTTTATTAATGTGTCAAAGATACACACTGCGCAAGGTAAAATGATATGGTAAAATTTGATACCCTATTGATAATACCTATGACCCTACATATTTCATAATCACCTTTTTAACAAAAAAACGTTGTTATAATTAATGGAAAATCAATCAAACGAAGCTGCTTTTAATGACCTGCGCCAGCAATACAAGCCCGATAAAATAAATATATTGTTTATAGCAGATGCGCCGGCGGCCGGAAACCGATTCTTTTACCGCAAAAATTCTGAGTTGTTTAAAGCCGTAAAAGCGGCCTTTACCCAGGTGTTTGGCGAGTTTACAGACAGGGATGAATTCCTGAATTTTTATAAAGATTTTGGCTGTTATCTGGATAATATTTGCCTGGTACCGGTAAAACACTTACCCGACAAAGAACAAAAAGCCGAACGGCAGCGGGGCATACAGCCGTTGGCCGAGCGCATTGCTGAAATGCAGCCCCGGCTGATTATCATTACCATGAAAGCGATTGAAAAATATGCGCTGGAAGCCATTGCGCAGTCAAAAGCCGACAGTATTGAAAAGGTGGTCTCTATACCTTTCCCGTTGGGCAGCATGACGAATTTTAATAACAGCATCAGCGGCATTGTGCGCGCTATTCAGTCGGTACAATGGGAATAAACCGCCTAACAACGTTATCAGCCTTCAACGGCGCTCAGCATGACCGTGTTGATGTCGACTTTTTTCAGGACTTAATAGTTAAAAAAATTACGCTTTTGTGTTGCCGGGCAATTCGGCCAGTATGGTGCGGCCACCTTTTACCTTGTCGCCAAGGCTAACCAGCACCTGCGAGCTTAAAGGTAAAAAGATATCCACGCGTGAACCAAATTTTATAAAGCCAAATTGCTGGCCTTGGGCTACCTCTTCGCCCTCTTTTACGTACCAAACAATGCGGCGGGCCAAAGCGCCGGCAATTTGCCTG
>CAXTCH010000043.1:4259-13662 GCA_964241945.1 uncultured Mucilaginibacter sp. | reverse complement strand
ACACTGGTTAATGCCGAAGCTCGTACGTTGAATAGTAATTGTTTGTTCAAATAGTCATCAAAGTGCATCATGACGATCTTATCTGCTTTTAACCGTTTAGCCGATATCGTTTGAGTTTGATGTGCCTTGTCCCTGAACATCAACCAATAACTCATGCATTGCTGAATCGTTGACATTGGGGTAAGCTTTAATTCATTATAGGCATGACGGATAGGGTTCCAGTTACTTTCTAGTAGTGCGATAATATCAGGAATAACCTTCTTAGCCTCCTGCTGTATAAGCTTCCTATCGCCTTTATGCTGACTTATAAATTTTCTGATTCTTACAGTTTTATTAGTTTGCGGTTCCTCGTAGTAATAGAAGATGAAGGGTTTGTTATCTCGCGATACGGTTTCTGGGATGTACAGGTAGAACTCATAGTGTTCCCAAACATGGATTAAGAGGGATTGCTTTTGCTTTTTCATCAGTGACCTTAAATTTTAATTTGTCACCACATTTTGTCACCTTTACAGGCTCTTAGAGTTAAAAACAGCCTCTGTAAGCTTTAAACACACTTTTCACATGAATTATTGGCTCGTCAAATCAGAACCGAATAAATACAGTTGGGAAAAATTCAATCAGGAAGGCCACACCTTTTGGGACGGCGTGCGCAATTATCAGGCACGTAACAATTTAAAAGAGATGAAGAAAGGTGACTTGGTGCTTTACTACCACAGCAATGAGGGAAAAGAAATTGTAGGCATTGCCAAAGTGGTTAAAGAATCATATCAGGATCCAACCACGGATGATAAGAATTGGGTAGTGGTAGATTTGGCGCCGGTGGAAAGTTTAAAAAAACCGGTCACTTTAGAGCAGGTCAAAGCCGACCATCAACTGCAAAACATCGGTTTGGTAAAACAAGGTCGCTTATCGGTAATGGGATTAAAACCAGAGGAGTTTGATCGTGTTATTGAGTTGGGAAACAGCGATTAGATGAAATACAGAAAATTTAAAGATGTACAGGTGGCCGAAGTAGGCCTGGGTACATGGCAATTGGGCAGCGCCGAGTGGGGCCAGGTAGACGAGCAGGAAGCCTTCCGCATTTTGCAGGCTTACGTAATGGCCGGCGGCAACTTCATAGATACGGCCGATGTGTACGGCATGGGCATCAGCGAGCAGGTGATTGGTAAGTTTTTAAAAAGCGTACCGCAGGAAATTCATGTAGCTACCAAAATGGGTCGCCGGAGCGATGGCGACAACGGCTGGCCACAGAATTTTACGTATGATGCCATGAAACGGCAGGTAGAACAATCATTAGAACACCTGGGCTTTAACCGGCTGTTTTTAGAGCAGTTGCATTGCATCCCTACGGAAGAAATGCGCCGCGGCGAGGTGTTTGACCATTTGCGCCGCCTGCAGCAGGAAAACCTGATTCATTATTTTGGCGCCAGCGTAGAAACTACCGAAGAAGCGCTGATTTGCCTGGAACAGGAAGGTCTGGCTTCTTTGCAGATCATCTTCAACTTATTCAGGCAGCATGTGGCCGATGAAATTTTTGCTAAGGCAAAAGAAAAAGATGTCGCCTTAATTGTGCGCGTACCTTTGGCCAGCGGCTTGCTTACCGGCAAGTTTAATGAGCATACGCAATTTGGCGAGAACGATCACCGGAACTTTAATGCCAATGGTGAGGCGTTTAATGCTGGCGAAACTTTTTCGGGCATTGAATTTAACACCGGCATTAAGCTGGCCAATGATATTAAACGACTATTGCCCGATGACCGAATGGCACAATGGTCTATCCGCTGGATATTGGATCACCCGGAAGTAACCACCGTGATTCCCGGCGCTTCAAAAGTGTCGCAGGTGCATAGCAATATTGAGGCGTCTTCATTGCCTCACCTTTCCGACGAAACCTATAAGCAACTGCGGATTTTGTATAACGATGAGATTTACGATAAGATCAGGGGACATTATTGATTAATTTTTCATAGTCACTCTGGGTGTTAGCAACGAATCTGGAAAATGGTATAACTCCTGTACAGGTTCTTCGCTAATGCTCAGATGACGTTATTGAAATTTCATCCGTTTAACAAATCCTTATACAGTTGGTAATTTTCCTCATCAAAGCAGCAAAATATCACTTCCTGCAACTCATTATGGGCCTGCAAAAACGCATTGATTGTTTTAACAGCAATTTCAGCCGCCAGAGGCTTAGGGAAATGATAGATACCGGTGCTGATGTTAGGGAAAGCGATGGTATGAACGTCATGCTCTAAAGCCAGCTTCAAACTATTAATATAACAATCAGCCAATAATTGTTCTTCACTTTTTTTGCCGCCGTTCCAAACCGGCCCAACCGTATGGATGACATACCTGGCAGGCAGCTTACCGCCGGAAGTGATGACGGCCTCCCCAGTGGCGCATTTGCCCTGCCGGTTGCGGATTTGTATACATTCTTCCAATATCTGCTTACCTCCGGCACGGTGAATAGCGCCGTCTACGCCGCCGCCGCCCAGCAGGCTGCTGTTGGCAGCGTTTACAATAGCATCTGCCTGAAGTTTGGTTATATCACCTTGTGTAAGTGTAATACGCTTATCCATACTGTATGAAAACGCAGGATGGGAACAGGTGTTTAACTTTCCAAGTCTTTTTCTACTTCAAAAAACAAAGCCTTCAGTTCAGTAGCATCGTCCGGTTTCATTTTGCCACCCAAAATTAAACGCAGTTGCCGGCGACGAAGAGCGCCGTCAAATAACGACCGGTCTTCCTCATTTTCGGGATGCAGTTCGGGTACGGGTATACGGTTGTTGTCTTTATCCAGCGCAACAAAAGTATAGTAGGCCTCGTTACTTTTAATTTTTGTACCTGAGGGAATATTCTGCGCCCATACATCCAGCCGTACTTCAACCGAAGTATTAAAAGCGCGGGTCACTTTGGATTCAATGGTAACGTTATCGCCCAGTTTAATGGGGTGCTTGAAGGATACGTTATCCACCGATGCGGTCACTACCATGCGGTTGCAATGTTTCTGTGCCGCCATGGCTGCCCCGATGTCCATCCAGTACAGCAACCGGCCGCCCATCAGGTTACCCAGGGTATTGGTATCGTTGGGTAATACCAGTTCGTTCATGATAGTAAAAGAATCTTTGGGCGTTTTATTGTTCATTTCAAAAGGTTTTAATCGCAAATATACCGTTTGGAGCGCATATTTGTGAGCCGCCCGTGATATAGGGCTAACTTACTTCCTTGCTGTATTCAATACCCGGTATCCTACCAGCTCCGTCCAGCGGGCGCCGGCGGGGTGATAATAGACCAGCAACTGGTAATCATTTTCAGTTTCAAAATGACTGCCCTCCAACGCGGTGTAATCAGGCTTTCCTACAGCCTTATCTACCCAAACATACTGGTAATCATAAATACCCTGTTTAAGAAATTTCTCTGTAAAAAAGCGCTTTTTAATCGGATCAAAACTGAGCTTACTGTCGTTGTTGAGTTGATAATCATTAAACTTACCTATAAGGTACACATCTCCCTGCTGGTCCGTCCGGTTAGCTGCTATATTAAAATAAACATGCGCATAATCCGCATCGCGTGTAGGATCTACCCCGTCCTGGTTGCGGATAAAGAAGTTACCGTCATTATCATACAAAAACACATAGTTTGGCTGATCGCGCGGAAAATCATTGAGCAGGGTAACCGTATTGGCTGTATCTCTGAATATTTTATTAACCCGCTCGGAATTCAATTTCAAGGTACGCAGGTCAATGTAGCGAAATTCGTTACCGCCGGGCAGGTCATTGGTGTTTAAATCGGTGTAAAGTAGCCAGTTACCCTGTATCTGATAAGGCTGGGTGTTTACCACGGTTACATCCGGACGTGCATTTTGCATCAGCAACACCTGCAAAGCGTTGTAGGGGTTTTGCACCGGCAGAGAACTGTAATCTAACTGAAAATTTATTTTCTGATTGGTTGTTCGCAACGAAAGGTTACTTGAATAGGTGGCTTCGCCGGCGATACCCACTTTAGGATTAAGTACATACACCCGGCGGGTGAGCACAGGCTTGTCGGAATTGCCGCTTTCGTAAACTTTAAGCAAATAATTACCCGAAATTTTTGGAATAATGTTTTGGTTGGGCAGCTTAACCTGGTAGTGAATATACTTTTGTAAGGTGCCGGAAGAATAAGTATAATCCAGAATATGATCTTCATTGAAGCTTTGCATATACTCAGCGGACGACATGGCCGAAAGCGACCAGTCGGCTTCGCAATGCTGCAGGCTGTACATGTAATCGCGCGAGTTGCCGCTGATATCATCGAAGGCTAACACCAGCTGCTCGCTTGAACCCAGAGTAATTAATGGGAAAGAGCCTTCCTTGCTGCCGTTATAACATTGTACGCTTTTAATTTCCGGACGATAAACAGCGTCGGTATTGGATTGGGCAAAGCTTGATGCCAAAGCAGCCAACGCCATAATAAAGGTTAACAGAATTTGCTTGCCGGCCATCTTAATCCTTTAGCACATATCGTATATAGATGTCATTACGAGGTACTAAGCAATCTTGTTGTTATGCATTTTCGCGGTGCTTACGATGGAATTGCTTCATTCCTCGCAGTGACATCACTTTGTTATTTTCTTCAACTTACGCTTCCAGCTCAAGTATCTGCTCGGCTAAAGCCTCCCATTGCTCCTGTATTTGCTTTAACTCCGCCTGCTTGTTTTTGTAAGAGGCATTAGTATCACGCAGTTTAGCCTGATCGTTATAAATACGCTCATCAGCCAGCCGGGTTTCACAATTTTTCACTTCCTTTTCCAGGTCGGTAATCTGCTGTTCCATGCGTGATAAATCCTGGTTCAGCTTTTTAATTTGCTTTGACCGGTCTTCGGTTACCGGTTTGGCAGCCGGGGCGGGCTTCTCTTCCTTTTTAGGCAGCGGCACAGGTGCAGTAGTTAACTTGGCCTGCTGCTTACGCTTGGCTTGCCACTCCTCGTACTCGGCATAGGTGCCCGGGTATTCCTTTATCTGCTGGTCTTCGATAAACCAGATTTTGTTGGCGATATTATCCAGGAAATAACGGTCGTGCGATACGCAGATAAACGTTCCTTCATACTGCTGCAAAGCCTGAATCAGGATATTTACCGACTGCATGTCCAGGTGGTTGGTCGGCTCATCGAGGATAAGAAAGTTAGCATCAGCAGTGAGCGCCTTAGCCAGTGCTACGCGTGATTTTTCGCCACCTGAAAGCACCTTAATTTTCTTGAACACGTCATCTCCGGTAAATAGGAATGAACCTAATATAGACCTCAGTTCAGTTTCATTATGCTTGGGGGCAAAAGCCTGTAATTCCTGCAAAATCTCACTTTCCAGGTGCAAGGATTCCAACTGGTGCTGGGCAAAAAAGGTGGTGGTTACATTGTAACCGGTTTCACTTTTACCGGTAAAAGCAGAATCGGCCCCGGCAACTATGCGCAGCAAGGTAGACTTACCGCGGCCGTTAGCGCCAATCAGGGCAATTTTATCTCCCTTCTCAATAATAGCATCAGCCTGATTCAAAATAGGCAGATTGGGATAGCTCTTGCTCAGCCCCTCGATCTGGGTTACATGCCGGCCCGACTGGCGGCTGAATTTAAAGCTGAAGTTTACCGACGGATTATCATCATCTACGTCATCCACGCGCTCCATACGGTCAAGCGCCTTAATGCGCGACTGGGCCATTTTGGCTTTAGATGCCTTGGCGCGGAACCGCTCAATCAGGCGTTCTTCCTGTTTAATTTTAGCCTGCTGGTTTTTAAACTCGCCGCGTTGAATTTCTTCGCGCTGCGCTTTCTCTTCCAGGTAAAAAGTATAGTTACCTGCATAAGCGGTCAGCTTGCCCTTGCGCGATTCTACCGTGCGGTTAATCACCTTGTCCAAAAACCAGCGGTCGTGTGATACGATAACAATAGCGCCTTCAAAGTTTTTCAAATAATCTTCCAGCCATTGGATGGAGGGTAAGTCCAGGTGGTTGGTCGGCTCATCGAGCAGTAAGATATCCGGGGCTTGTAACAAGATTTTAGCCAGCATCACCCGCATGCGCCATCCACCCGAAAAAGTATTCAGTTTACGCTCCTGGTCGGCCTCGCTGAAGCCCAAACCCGCTAAAATTTCATGCGCCTTGTATTCAATGTTATAACCATCCAGCGCTTCAAATTCATGTTGCTTATCGCTCAGTTTATTCAGTAAATCTTCCGAATAATCAGTTTCCAGCTTTTTCAACAGCGATTCAATTTCAGTATGCAGCTGGTTCTGGCGCTCAAAAGCTTCCATAGCCACATGCAAAATACTTTTATCAGAAGCGTAGGACAGCAAATCCTGATTCAGATAGCCAATGGTCAAATCCTTTGACATGGATATGGTACCTGAGGTAGGCTTGTAATCGCCAACTATAATTTTGAGCAGCGTGGTTTTACCGGTACCGTTTGCACCAATTAAGCCAATTTTTTCGCCTGGTTTTATATGCCAGTTTGCTTCATCATATAAGGCCCGCGCACCTATCTCAAACGTCAGATTATTTATTGCTATCATTTCACGCGAAGATACGATTTTTTGCACTTAAATGTTAGCCCCCGCTCCGGTCCTATCCGGCCTGATTTTACAAAATGGTGATGGTATGACTTTTTTAAAAAAACATCCCTGTAGTCTCTTACTTTTTCGGAGTGGAAAACGTATACTTACCTGATTTCTCGCCCCCTTGGCAGATGTAATCCCCTGTTACATGAAATTTAAACTATGCTTTTTATTGCTGTTCCCGGTGCAACTGGCGCTGGCACAGGACTCGCTGTATGCCCGCCGCATGCTGGATACGCTTACCTCAAGCCATTTTTGGGGCCGGGGCTATACCCGGCAGGGTATGGACAAGGCAGCGCAGTTCATCACTGCACAATTTAAAACCTTTGGCTTGCAACCCATGAACGGCAGCGGGTTCGTACAGCCGTTCAGCTATCCGGTAAATACTTTTCCGGGCAAACTGGGCGTCAGTATTAACGGAACAGCATTAACACCCGGACAAAGCTTTATCATCAGTCCTGAAAGCAGAGGCACAACTGCCGATGCGGATTTAGTTCAGCTCGACAGCGCTCACTTCGTTAACCGGGAACACCGCATTTTGGTAACGCTGGAAAACAAACTTACCTGGTCGGTTGCGCTGCAGGCAGCCGATTATACGTTGATTAATATTGACCGGAAAACGTTGACCCAGGTGCCGCAGCACATCCGTATCGATGCCGAAAACGTGTTAGACAGCGCCTTTACCACCGGCAATGTTTGCGGCATGGTAAAAGGCACGCTTCAGCCCGATTCTGTGATCCTGCTCTCCTGCCATTATGATCATTTGGGCGGTATGGGCAACGCCACCTATTTTCCCGGCGCTAATGATAATGCCAGCGGCGTGGCGATGCTGCTGAGCCTGGCAAAATATTATGCTGCCCATCCGCAGCCATATAGTATTGCTTTCATTTGCTTTTCGGGCGAAGAAGCGGGTTTATTAGGTTCACATTTTTTTGTGGAACACCCCTTGCTGCCTTTAACCCATATCCGTTTTATGGTAAATATGGATATAGTGGGTACCGGCAACGAAGGCATTACTGTTGTCAATGCCCTGATACATTCCAAAGAGTTTGATTTACTTAAAGAGGAAAACGAAAAAGCACATTACCTGTCCAAAATTTACGCTCGCGGCAAAACAGCCAACAGCGACCACTACTGGTTTACCGAAAACGGCGTACCCGCCTTTTATGTGTATACCATGGGCGGCGTAAAGGCCTATCATGATGTATTCGATATCAGCAAAACCCTGCCGTTGAACGGCTATAATTCCCTATTTAAATTACTGACAAATTTTAATTCAGCTTTGATGCGGCAGCCGCAGGCGGTCCATTTGGCAGCCATCCCTCACTCGCTTAACTACGGACAGTAAACCTTTGCAGCACCGGGTTGTTATATGCAGATAACAGTACATTTTGCATATGAAAAACGGATTATTTGAATACGGCGACCGCGTAGTCATCGGCGCTACGGATGAGAAGGGCACAGTAAACTCAGCACAAATTAATGATGGCGACCCTGTGGAAGTAGAACTCGATTCAGGAGCAGTTAATCAATATAATGAGGACGACCTGGAGTTTGATGAAGATTTTCAGCCGGATACCGGCGAGTAATGCAATCAATCTAATTCGTCATTTCGATGAAGGAGAAATCTACTGCTGTAATTAAGCATGCGTTAGAGGATTTCTCCTTCGTCGAAAAGGCAAGTTTTTTAATGCATTATCTTAAATACCAGTTCCTTCATCAGTTCGCCGTGCGTGGCGTTTGAATCCACCCCTTTACTTTTCAGGTCATACTCCTTTAGCAAGCCGATAATTTGCATCAGCTTCCACTGGTCATAAGTGCGTGAGGTCAGTTCATAATCTTTCATAAAATACGGGTTCACACCCATTTCACGTGCCGCATCAGCAGCCGGCTTATTGCGCAGGTAATGGAACAGCAGCACCTTGCTGAAATAATTATACAAGTTGGATAGTATCAGAACAATAGGATTGGCCTTCGGATTAGCTTCAAAATAGTTAACAATCTGATTGGCTTTCAGCACGTCTCTGCGGGTTAAAGCGGCCTGCAGTTCGAATACGTTATATTCTTTACTGATGCCAATGTTATCCTGAATATCTTTCAGCACGATTTCCTTTCCGGCGGGAATGTTCAGCATCAGCTTATCCAGTTCATTGGCTATTTTTTGCAAATCATTACCCAGGTATTCCGCCAGCATGGCAGATGCCTGTGCATTCATTCGGTATTTTTTATCGGCTACGTAGCTTTCAATCCAGGCCGGTATTTTGTTATCATACAATGACGATGATTCAAACACCAATCCGCTCTTGCTAATGGCTTTATACGCCTTTTTGCGCTTATCAAATTTGCCATGTTTATAGGCAAACACCAGTACCGTGCTGGGCAGTGGTTTATCCAGATAGCTTAAAAAAGGGTTAATGCCCTTTTTATCATCATCTTCCTTACCCCATTTCATATCCTGCGCTTCTTTTACCATTACCACCTGGTAGTCGGCCATCATGGGGTAGCGCTTGGCAGCGTTCAGCACGGTTACAATGTCGGTATCTTTCCCGTAAAGCACCGTCTGGTTAAAGCCTTTTTCAGAATCGGTAAGTACATGGTTTTCAATATAATTACTGATCTGGTCAATAAAATAGGGCTCCTCGCCGTGCAGCAGGTAAACAGGCTTATACTTACCGCTTTTTAATTCTTTTATAATGTCGTTGGCAGTCATTAAACAAGCGTGCAATTTACTAAATAAAGCGCGGACTTAGCTTTCCGTATAACAGAAAAGGGACGCCCATAACCTGAGCGTCCCTTTAAACAAATTTCAAATCACTTTT
>CAXTCH010000043.1:0-4159 GCA_964241945.1 uncultured Mucilaginibacter sp. | reverse complement strand
ACTTTTAACTTTTCACTTTCTCCACATGCGTTATCATTGCCTGCTGCTTAATTTCATTTTGAATATGCCGGTTGGTGTTCACTTCTTTATGCAAATGCGGCGCAATCACCAGTGAAACAATCGACATCAGTTTAATCAAAATATTCATAGATGGGCCGGAAGTATCTTTAAACGGATCGCCTACCGTATCGCCGGTTACCGATGCTTTGTGCGGCTCTGATTTTTTATAAAACATTTCCCCGTTGATCTCCACGCCTTTTTCAAAAGATTTTTTGGCATTATCCCAGGCGCCGCCGGCGTTGCTTTGAAAAATACCCATCAGCACACCGGATACCGTTACCCCGGCTAATAATCCACCCAATACCTCCGGACCGAAAACAAAGCCGACAATAATCGGTGTAATCAGCGCAATGGCGCCCGGCGCTATCATTTCGCGGATGGAAGCCTGGGTGGATATGGCTACGCATTTTTCATATTCGGGTTTTGCCGTATAATCCATAATACCGGGAATCTCCCTGAACTGCCGCCTTACTTCCTGCACCATAGCCATAGCCGCACGGCCCACCGCCGAGATACATAAAGCGGAAAAAATAAAGGGTATCATACCGCCTACAAACAAGCCCGCCAGTACATCGGCTTTATAAATATCAATATGGTCAATACCGGCTACGCCCACAAAAGCGGCGAATAACGCTAATGAGGTTAATGCCGCCGAAGCAATGGCAAAACCTTTACCGGTGGCAGCAGTGGTATTACCTACCGCATCCAGGTTGTCGGTACGGTGGCGCACCTCTTCGGGCAACTGGTTCATTTCTGCAATACCACCGGCATTATCTGCAATCGGCCCGAAGGCGTCGATAGCCAGCTGCATGGCAGTGGTCGCCATCATACCGGCGGCGGCAATGGCTACCCCATACAAACCGGCAAAATGGTATGAGCCGTAAATACCTGCGGCTAATACCAAAATCGGAAACACAGTAGACTCCATGCCTACCGCCAGTCCGCCAATTATATTGGTGGCATGACCGGTAGAAGATTGCCGGATGATGCTCAGCACCGGCCGCTTGCCCATCGCGGTGTAATACTCCGTGATCAACGACATCAGCGTACCTACAATCAGTCCCACTACAATAGACAGAAATACACCGGTTTTATCAAACACCAGTGCACCGGCTTTTACGTGGCCGGGCATATCTTCATCGCGCACCAAATGCATATAGCCTTCAGGCAGCATCCAGCGCACCACAAAAAAGGTAGCAATGGCGGTAAGCACAATAGCAGCCCAGTTACCAAAGTTTAGGGCCCGCTGCACACTATCGGTTTCATTGGTAATACTTACAAACGAGGCACTGATGATAGAAAATATCAAACCCAAACCGGCAATCACCATCGGTAACAAGATAGGCGCAATGCCGCCAAAATTATCGTGCGATACAATTTCGCGGCCCAATACCATGGTAGCCAGGATAGTAGCCACATAGGAGCCGAACAAATCGGCGCCCATACCGGCCACATCGCCTACGTTGTCGCCCACATTATCGGCAATCGTTGCCGGGTTGCGCACGTCATCTTCGGGGATGCCGGCTTCTACCTTACCCACCAGGTCGGCGCCTACGTCGGCAGCCTTGGTATAAATACCGCCGCCTACCCGGGCAAATAAAGCAATGGATTCAGCGCCCAGCGAAAATCCGGCCAGCACCTCCAGCGCTTTTTGCATGGCGTCACCATTCACATTGCCGTGGGTATGTACCACATAAATCTGGTAGAACACAATAAATAACGAACCCAGGCCCAGCACCGCCAAACCAGCCACACCCAACCCCATCACGGTGCCGCCGGTAAATGATACTTTGAGCGCTTTAGCCAAACTGGTACGCGCTGCCTCAGTAGTGCGCACGTTGGCTTTGGTAGCAATGCGCATACCCAAATAGCCGGCAAAAGCCGACAGCACTGCGCCTACCAAAAACGAAATGGCTATGACGGGGCTGGAGGTAGCCACCGTAGTGCCTGAATAAGCCAGAAGAATAACAGCAATTACGGCAAAGTAACTCAGCACTTTCCACTCTGCACGCAAAAAGGCCATAGCGCCGGCTGCAATGTAACCGGAAAGCTCGGTCATGCGGGCATCGCCGGCAGGCTGCCGCTTCACCCAGGCCGATTTAACTGCCATAACGGCAATTCCTACCAGCCCAAAAACAGGAATAAGGTAGATCAGGTAATCGTTTAGAAAACTCATAAGAAATTGGTTTATAGTAAATTGGTTAGAAACGAATTTTGGAATTTAAATCGGCCTTTCCAAGTTTCTGTTTATAAATTTATACTGCCCTATTGTGGCTTGGCTTTTTTTAAATAGTTTAGGGCTTTAAACCCTGCTATTGATGAAACCTGATACTCAGCCACACCTCAAACACGAATTAGGACTGCTCGACGGCACCATGCTGGTGGCCGGATCCATGATTGGTTCCGGTATTTTTATTGTGAGCGCCGACATTACCCGTAGTGTGGGTTCGGCAGGCTGGTTGATTGCCGTATGGCTCATCACCGGCTTCATGACGCTGACTGCCGCTGTAAGTTATGGTGAGCTGAGCGCCATGTTTCCGAAAGCAGGTGGTCAGTACGTGTATCTGAAGGAAGCCTACAATAAGTTAGTAGCCTTTTTATATGGCTGGAGCTTTTTTGCCGTTATACAAACCGGCACTATTGCAGCCGTTGGTGTGGCCTTCTCTAAGTTTGCAGCTTATTTATTGCCTGCCGTAAGTGAAGATAACATTTTGTATCGGCTGCAATGGGGCGGCGGGGCGCACCAGTTTACCATCAGCGCTGCACAGCTAGTATCTATTATCGTCATTGTCCTGCTTACATTTATCAATAGCCGCGGGGTAAAAAGCGGTAAGATTATTCAAACCGTTCTTACCCTCATCAAGCTGCTCAGTTTATTTGGTTTAATTATATGCGGACTGGTAGCCTTAAAACCCGAGGTATGGCACCTCAACTGGAGCAACGCCTGGCATATGCAAAAATTAAATACCGACGGCAGCCTTAATCCGTATGTTACGGCGGCGGCCTTTGGCGCTATCGCCTCGGCTATGGTGGGTTCTATTTTCAGCAGCGACTCCTGGAACAGCGTAACCTTTATTGCAGGTGAAATGAAAAACCCGCAACGCAACATCGGCCTCAGCTTATTTTTAGGAACGCTGATTGTTACGCTGATTTATATATCAGCTAACTTAATGTATACCGGCGTGCTGCCTTTGCATGCCATTGCCACGGCCGAAAAAGACCGGGTGGCAGTATCTGCCTCTCATGTTATTTTCGGCAATGCGGGTACTATTGTCATCGCTGTAATGATCATGATTTCCACCTTCGGGTGTAACAACGGTTTGATATTATCCGGCGCCCGGGTATATTATACCATGGCTAAAGACGGTGTCTTTTTCAAAAAAGCAGGTACATTGAACAAAAATTCGGTTCCTGGATTTTCTCTGTGGATTCAATGTCTCATCGCTTCCGTATTATGCCTTAGCGGCACGTATGGTAACTTGCTGGATATGATATCCTTTGTTGCGGTGTTATTTTATGTACTGACCATCATCGGCATTTTCATTTTGCGTGTTCAACGGCCCGATGCCGACCGGCCGTATAAGGCCTTCGGCTATCCGTTTTTACCTATCATTTACATCATTATGGGACTGGCGTTTTGTGCCTTGCTTTTAATTTACAAGGGAGAATATGCGCTTTATGGCTCACTTATTGTGCTGATTGGCATCCCTGTATATTTTTTATTTCAACGTAACTTAAAAAATGAAGATACGCCGGCTACTTACGCTTAGCTTCTTACTGGTTAGTTTTTACGCTCATACCCAATCGCTGCCGCAACAGCTGCAAACCGCACTTAATCGCCTGCATGCCGACAGCAACTGCAAATACGCTTCTGTTTCATTAACGGTGCTGGATGCCCATACGGGCGAAGTCGTATTCACCTCCAACCCGGATATGGGGCTGGCTACAGCTTCTACCCTAAAAGTGATTACTTCAATTACCGCATTTAACGTATTAGGTAAAGATTTTCAATACCAAACCCAAGTGGGTTATAGCGGCTCAATTGATGCCGGCGGGATTCTTAACGGCAACTTAATTATCAAAGGCGGCGGCGACCCGA
>CAXTCH010000042.1:0-13693 GCA_964241945.1 uncultured Mucilaginibacter sp. | reverse complement strand
GACAGGAACAGGAGCAAGGCCAGTAAAAAAGAATCTTTTAAGCGGAAAGCCATCAGCAGCGAACGCGCCATGGCTTGCCAGCTGCTGATCTGGTTCTGCTCATTCATTTGGTAAGCAGTTCCGGATGTCCAGGGAAATAGCTTCTCAACCTTTTGTTCCCTTATCAGTAAGGGAACCAGCGTAACCATACCTACCAATACGGCAATAGCAGCCGTGGATATAAAAAAATTGTACCGGCTCAGCAGCCATGTGCTTATTGCCAGTGCAAAGGAGCTGCCTATCATGCGGGAACCGCCCATAAAAGCATTGGCCCGCGCCTGTTCCTCAGCAGGTATGGTATCTACCGCCATACCGTCAGTCGCGGCATCCTGTGCGGCTCCGAAAACTGATACCAAAAAGCCGCCGGCCACCAGCAGGTTCAGCTGGTTGAGCGGATCCTTTATCAGCGCCATCACCATCAGGCTGGCAAATAACCCAAACTGGCAAACAATAACCCAGGGGCGTTTACGCCCCATAGGCAGGTAAGTATAGCGGTCCATCAGCGGCGCCACAAAAAATTTAAAGGTCCAGGGAGTGGCGCAGGCTACGTCAAAACTGGCAATTTCGGCTACTGTTTTATGATGCATGGCCAGCCAGGCCGGGATGCCTATAAACAGGATTCCCATAGGTAAGCCTTCAGCAAAATACAGGGCGATATACATAAAATATCGCCAGAAGGCTCGGTCTGATAGCGCTGGCAGCGCAGTAGTTCTCTTCATAAAATGTAACCGCGGTTACTGCTATACAAAAGGTGATTGCACTTACTTTGTTTTATTTTCACCATTACCTCTCAAGGGAAAACGGTAACCTTAGTAAACTGATCAGGCAGGGGGTGTGGTACGTTGGGGTTGGTATTGATTTCGGTTTGCGGATAAATGAACCGCTGCGGCTTCTGACTGCCGGTATAGAGCGGAATGGGCAGCTGCACCACCGGCTGTGCGCCGGCCAGGCGGCGGTAATCATTAAATGCCTCATATTGCATCAGCAAAATAATATACCTTTCACTAATAATCTCATACAGCAGCGCAACTTGTACAGCGGTGGCTTTGGTGGGGTTGGCTATGCCGGTCGGTCCAAAATCATTCAAGGTATACGCATCATATTGCCTCCCTGCTGTACCAAAGGTCCGCCCGTTAAGGCTTCCGGCAGCCAGCCCGGCCCGCACGGTATTAAGGGCGGTCAGCGCCTGGTCATTGCTGCCGCTGCGGGCCTCGGCTTCGGCCAATATCAGTTGATTTTCGTAATAAGTGAGTATGGGCTGGTAGGCGGCTGAAATAAAAGCACCGTCTACAGTATTAGGGTCTAAACTGGTCGTGGTAGTCAGGCCGGTTTTAAAGTAAAAATTGTACAAGGCGGTCTCATCGGTTTTGGTGTTTGCCGAGCCAATCCGCGAGCGCATCAATTGAGGAAGATAGGCGCCGTCAAACCCGGTATCGCCAACATGGGAAACAGCAAAAAAATCATAATTCTGGTTGATATCAATTCCGATCCCGGTACCATGCGGCACTAAGGCATCACCACCAGTGCTGCTGATGCCTGCCTGTGCACTGGCAATAGCTTTGGCATAATCGCCGGTGTGCAGGTATAAGCGGGCTTTAAGCGTATTGGCGGCGGCTTTCCATTTATTAACGTCTCCCTTAAAAATAAAATCTTTGGCTGGGTAAGAGGAACCGGTAGGGGCCGACAAATTACTGATGGCATTGTCCAATACGGTTTGCAGCTCGGCATACACCTGTTTTTGCGGATCAAAAACCGGGGTGGGGTACTTTACGCCGTCAAAAGCCTGGCTATAGGGTACATCGCCGTACAAAGCTGTAGCTTTTGCAATCACCAGCGCTTCCAGTACCTGGCCTATGCCTTTACCCCATAAGTTGCCTGCCGAATCGGCTTTGAGCTGCATCAACCGTGCCTGTGCTGCTACAGGATATAACGGATTCCAGGTAAAGTTTTGCGCAGAAACGATGTATTGTGCATAGCCCAGGTGAGCACGCGCCAAACCGTTCAGCTCGCCTGCCCACATGGAGGCAATGCGTACATCGGTATCTTCATGCAATAAACCAACGCCCAGCAGCGTGCCGCCCATCAGGGTCGGGAAATCTACATTGGTGACCGCATTGGGATTACTGGTAATATCTGGTGAGTTAAACAGTTTCTTACAGCCGCCTAAACTCAGGTTGAGGATAGCTGCTATTGTTAAACAGGTAATATATCTCTTCATAGGTATTAAACCTTAATATTTAATTTGAATAGAAAACAGCAGGGAGCGTGTGTCCGGGTTATTAAACCAGTCCTGCCCTCTGGATAAACCGGTTCCTGTAACATTGACTTCGGGGTCAACACCGGTATATTTAGTCCACAGTACCAGGTTACGGCCGGTCACGCTAAAATCAATGCTGCTCAGGTGAGTAAACTGTTTGAAAGCCGGGCTGCTCAGGTTGTACGTTAGAGTGATTTCCCGGATTCTTGAAGCGCTGCCATCCTCTACAAATTGCTTGTAGGAAGCCGTATTGCTGGCCGAGCCGCGCCCTTGCCACCAGGCCTGATCAATGGCTACCGGACCCGCACCAAAATCTTTAATCTGGCCCTGGAATGCCGTGCCGGCCGGAATCAGGATGCCGGTTACATCACGTAAGCCGCCGGCAGGAGTAACTACCGTATGGCCTTCATCGCCATGGGTACCAATGCTGTACAGCGAGCCGCGGGTACCGTTAAATATCTGATTACCGGCCACGCGGTCAAATAGTACATAAAGTGAAAGCTTTTTGTAAGAGAAGGTAGTGCCTAAGCCGCCCTGCCATTTAGGATTAGGGTTGCCAATTACTTCATTGCTGATGCCCGGCTGCGGAAATCCGTTTTTATCCAGAACGTACTTGCCGGATGCGTTTTTTAAAAAATCGGTGGAATAGAAAACACCGAAAGGCTGGCCGGGTATCAGTGAGGCATTCTCTATGAAGCTGTCGGGCAGTGTGTACACCGAAGCTCCTGCCAGCGAAATCACCTTACTGCGATTAGCTGAAAAATTTGCGGACACATTCCACCGGAAATCATTTTTAATAATCACATCAGCGCTGGCATCGAGCTCAATGCCTTTATTGCCCAGCACTGCGGCATTCGTATTCCGTACGGTATAGCCGGTTTCGTTCGGCACATTGAGCGCCAGGATTACATCTCTTGTTTTGTTGGTGTAGGCTGTTGCCGAGAAACTGAGCCTGTTTTTGAACAGGCGTAAATCCAACCCTATTTCGCTCTCGGTTTTGCGTTCGGGCTTTAAGTAATCATTGCCTTCTACAGTGCTGCGACTGTACCCGCCTCCATAAAGGGCACTTACGGCAGACAAGCCGCGAGTGTACACATCACCATAGGTTGCCGGGCTGTAACTGGTAAAATTCTGGTAAGGCTGTGGCTGAATCCCTACCTGCCCCCAGGTAACACGCAGCTTGGCAAAGTTAAGTACCGGCAGATTGTCTAATCCTTTAATCTTGGTTAACTGCCAGGCCAGCGCCGCCGACGGGAAGAAAAAGCTGCTGCTGGTTTTGGTTCCAAAGGTGGAGGCGCTTTCATCCCGGCCGGTCAGGGTCAGGAAGAACATATTATATAAATCAGCTTCGGTTTGCAGATAATAGGCATAGGTTCGCATAAGCGATGTGGTATTGCCCACGCTGAGATTGGAGTTGAGGGCGTTGGTCAGGATATCGGGCGCCGTGGGTACAATCAGGTTAGAAATAGCATCGGCTTGGGTAGTGCGGCGGCGGTTATTGTAATTTACCCCCACAATAGCCGAACCACTGAAATTGCTGCTGAAATTATGATTAGCGTTGGCAAACAAATCTGTGTTGAACTGACTTTCGGCAATCTGGTTTTTAGAAAGGTAGCCATTCAAAAAATTTGCTGAGTTACGGGCAAACCGCTCCGTGCGGTTGTCTGTGAAATTATCAACGCCCGACCGGCCGGTCACCGTCAACCACGAAACCGGGGTGAGGTCCAACTCCAGCGTTCCGGTAAGGCGGTCTACATTGCTGCTGTTGCGGTTGTTATAAATGTTCCAGACCGGGTTGGAATAAATAGTGCCCAGATCTTTGCCCAGCGGATTCCGGTAAGATAGGTGTGTGTTGTTATAAACCTGGCCGGTGGTGCTGGTATACGTACCGGTATAATAGCGGTTGTCAAAATCAGGCGGGGTGCGTGTTGCATCCAGCATAATACCGTCTACGTTGTCGCCTTCCTCATCCCTGAGCGAGGTTACCTTGGTATACAAAATGTTGGCCGAAGCTTTAAGCCATGAATTGAACCTGGTGGCAGCATTTACGCGGGCGTTATTGCGGACATAATTGCTGAACGCTTTAACAATACCATTTTGCGTGAGGTTGCCGTAGCTCATCAGGAAAGTGGATTTGCTATCACCCCCGCTTAAGGTCAGGTTGTTATCAAAGAAATGGCCGGTTTGAAAAATGTCATCATAGTGGTTATATACGTCCCTTGAATTCTTTCCGCCATGGGGGTTGGTTGCTGTGCCCGAAGCAATAGCATAGCGGGTGGTACCATCAGGCAGGGTGGCATACCCCTGGTAACCTGCAGCTGTTGGGTCGGTGATATAAGCATCACTGCCTCCGCTGCGCGCCGAAATTAAATCACCAAAGCTTACTTTATTGCCCTGGTTATAGAGGCCGTTAGACCCCTCTCCATAGGTGTTTTGCAAAGGCGGAAGCTTGTTAACCCGGTCAAATGATACGGTAGATTTGTAAGTAATATTGATTTTACCGTTGGAATTGCTGCCTTTTTTGGTTTTGATGATAATTACGCCGTTGGCAGCACGGGTTCCCCATAAGGCAGCAGCCGAAGCACCTTTTAACACCTCCATACTCTCAATATCATCCGGATTGATATCATTGATGCGCGACTGCTGGACAATGCCGTTCACATCTGCCGCTCCCAAATTGTCAGTTGAATTGCTTACCGGCATGCCATCAATAATAAACAAGGGTTGGGCATTGCCGGTAATGGTGTTTTGCCCGCGTATTTGAATATAGGCGCCTGCACCCGGATCTCCGCCGGTACGCGTAATTTGAACGCCCGATACCTTGTTGCTGATGCCGGTTAGCAGGCTGGTTTCGCCGCTTTGCACGATGGCTTGCCCTTTAACTGAAGAAACCGATGAGCCGAACTTATCCCGTTCCTCTTCAATACCCAAGGCGTTGATGACTACCTCGTGCAACTGCCTGGCATCTGGCTTGAGGGATATGGTGATAAAGGTTCGTTTCTGTACTGCCTCCTCTATAGTTTGCATACCAATTTGGGAAAATATAAGTGTGCCGGTTGAAGGAACAGTCAGGTAAAACCTGCCATTTTGATCTGTGGCAGTTCCGATAGTGGTCCCTTTTAACTGAACAGTTACTCCGGGTAACACATTACCGGTTTCATTTTCGGAGACTGTACCGGTAACCTGTAATGTTTGAGCACCGGACTTTAAATAGCAAAAAATAACAATAACCAAACTTGAAAGTAAAGTTTTAATCATAGGCTGTGATAAGTTGATGTAGATTTAAAAGCAGAAAAGTAAAATATTATGAGGTCCAAATATAGTAATCAATTATTACATAATTTGATAAATAATTAGTCTAAAGTTTATGAAAATTTGTGTGGAAGGAATTTATAAACTTCGTTTTAACTGCATAGTTCAGTAAAGCATTTCGCCATTTAACAATAAAAAAGCCATCAAATCAAAATTTGATGGCTTTCGTTTTCCTGAATGGATTCGAACCACTATCCTCAGAGCCAGAATCTGATGTGTTACCCTTACACCACAGGAAAATGTAGAGGTACAAAAATAAGAAATTGTTGTTAAAAGCGCCAAATTTTAAAAGCGAGGGGTAAAGACACCATCCGGAAACAGCAAAGCCCTGTGAGGTACACAGGGCTTTGCTGAAGATATACTTAACCGGGCAGCGTTTTTAACGCTGCTCAATAGCCGAAGCGATGGCGCTTACCAGTTCAGCATCTATTTCTTTACCTAACAGTATTACCCAATCCTGGCCACGCTGTTGCAGCCAGCACAAGCCGTTAGTCGGATTCAAATAGCTGTTTAATACTACTTTATAAAAGGCGTTTGCTTTATCTGTTCCCGCCACCATTACCTTAGTAGCATGTTTGCGGCCCTGGTAAGTAAAAGTAATAGCAAATTTCTCGGGCGCTGTAATTTTATCTTCAGGGATTAAAACTTCATGGCCGGGTATGGCATGCATAAGCGTTTCACTGTTGGTGGTAATTACTTTCAGCTCGGCTTGGGGGGCAGTGTAGTATTCAGGGGCTATCATAGGTATCTGTCTTTATATAAGTATTTTTATAAATTACAATAAATGCAAAAAGTGTAATGCCTCAATGCACTTTATCAAAAACACACCTTCTTTTTAAAAGTTTGTCGTAATGATTAATATTGTTCATTCTGGTGTTACACCGGGCTTATCAGATTATAGATTAAATATAACCGCTGTTTAATTAAAGTACAGGTAAACTTTAGCCGGACTGTACAGTTTTATTTAAAAAGGGGCAAATGACGGAAATCATTTGCTGCTTTATTATTTTAAATACTCAAATCATGGCAGCTTCCAATAAAACAACACCCGCCCGTCAAAAATCAGCAACCGAAAAAGAGTTAAGTACTGACCTGCCGATAAGTGAAAAAGACGAAGTTAAAAAAGCGGAGGAAAACACAGGGCGTCTTACTAAAAATCAAGATGCAGATACTGCCGTTTTAAAAAATAAGGAAGTACACAACAAGTGAAGCCTGATATCATTGGTGCGATACCTTTTTAGCCGGCCGGCTCCCTTGCTTTTATCCAGCCACGGCCTTCGGTAAAGCGTGCTACCAGCATAGCAGCCACTGTATCGCCGGTGGCGTTTAGTAAAGTGGCCATTGGGTCTACCAGGGTACCGATAATCATGGCGGGCGGCAAGGCTTCGGGTGGAAAGCCATAAGCAGAAATAAACAATAACTCGCCGATGTATCCCCCGTTAGGGATGCCGCCCTCCACAATGCTAACCAATACCGTCATGCCCATGGCAATGGCCATGACCTCCGGGCTGTTAAAGCTTTTACCAAATAGCGCAAATACCACCGCCATTTTAATAACAGAGGAAATGCTGGAACCATCTTTGTGCAGGGTTCCGCCCAGCGGAATGGTAACGCCGGCAATATCATCGGGCACACCTATCCGTTTGGCCGCTTCCAGGTTAGCCGGAATGGTAGCGATGCTGCTGCAGGTGCCTAAAGCAGTAGCTGAGGGTACAATGTTGTTTTTCCAGTACTTTTTTATGCCGGTAATGCCGCCCGCTACAAAGGCATACAAGCTGAAAAACACGATATAGTAAAAAGCCCCAACGCCATAATATATGCCCAGCGACCGGGCATAGGCCCCGAACAACTGCGGCCCGAATACCCCTACCTGATAAGCAAAGTAAGCGCCTAAGCCTACAGGGCCCAGTTTCATAATCAACACGAACACCCGGTTGAATACGGCATTGCCGCCCTGCAGAAACCCGGCAAAGGCAGCGCCTTTTTCGCCCGATTGCAAAGTGGCAAAGCCGGTGAACAAGGAAAATACAATAAGCGCCAGCATGCTTTTACGCGATAGCAGCTCATAAAATTCGCCGGTGGTAAATAATTGGGTCAGCTGCCCGCCGATGTTATTTTTCACAGAGCTTTCGGTAAGATATGAAGCCGCTAAATGTTCGTGAACCGGGAACAGCCAAATGGCAATGATGGTGAGCATAGCTGAAATAAGTACAGTAGCCAGAAACACTACCGACATAACACCCATCACCCGGCTCAGTTTACGTGAACTGTCTAACCCCGCAATGGCTGAGGCAACTGCAAAAAAAACCAGCGGAATAACTGCCGTAAACAACAAGTTGAGGAAGATATCACCAATAGGTTTTAGAATAATAACCTTGCTGCCCAACAGTAACCCGCACACACTACCGATAATAATGCCTGATAGCAGCCAGATGATACCCTTGTAATTTTTAAACCAATTGTTCATTCTCCTAACTTATACAATTTTTGCGTTTTGCAGTAACTGCTTCTGACGAATGCCTTGTAAGCAAATTTATGCAGATGATTTTCCACCTGAATGCAAAAATCTTGTTTCTTATCTCTTGTTTCTTGACTCCTGCTCCTTGCTTCTCTGACAAAAGCTGTATTTTCAGCGCTGTAAAATCCGGATATGAAAAAATACTACTCATTGGCACTGGCCCTGCTTTGTGCTGCTGCCACCTTCGGCCAGGAAAAGCAAAAGCCTATCTACTATACCATCTCTTTTCCGAACGCCGTTCACCACGAAGCGGAGGTAGAGATTATTGTGCCGCAGGTAAATACCAGGGAAATCAGATTTCGTATGAGCCGTTCCTCGCCGGGGCGGTATGCCACGCATGAGTTTGGAAAAAATGTGTACAATGTTAAAGCTACCAACGTGAATGGTACCCCGCTGGAAGTACGCCAACTGGAAGGCGATGTATATGAAATACCTGATCATGAGGGCGGTGTAAAGATCAAATATACTCTATTCGGCAATTATACCGATGGGACCTACGTAGGCATTGATCCCAGCCATGCGCACCTGAATATGCCGGCTACCTTTATGTGGGTGCTTGGGCAGGATAATCGTCCGCTCAGGTTTGAATTCAGTGATTTGGATAAATACGGCTGGCATGTGGCTACGCAGTTGCACCCCGAAGGCGATAATGTGTACAGTGCGCCCAACCTGCAATATATGATGGATAGCCCTACCGAGCTATCGGCCTATAAAGCAAGCAGCTGGGAAGTGGTAAACACCGATGGTAAAAAGGAAGGCATCCATTTAACCGTGCACAGCGATGATGACCAGGCCACCATTGATAATTATGGTAAAATGGTACAGCGCCTGGTGCTGGAAGAAAAAGCGGTGTTCGGCGAATTGCCCGCTTATGATTTTGGCAACTATACCTTTGTAACCGATGTGTACCCTACCGACTCGGGCGATGGTATGGAGCACCGCAACTCCACCTGTATTGTAGAAACCCTGCCCAAAATAGGCGGTAATGAAAACAGGGCGCTGAGCACTTTTGCACATGAATATTTTCATAGCTGGAACGTGGAACGCATACGCCCTAAAACTTTGGAGCCCTTTAATTTTGAGCATGCCAACATGAGCAATGAACTGTGGTTTGCCGAAGGCTTTACCCAATATTACGGCGAACTGCTGCTGGCACGCGCCGGTTTCCGTTCACTGGATGACTACCGGTATACGGTGGCCGGTTTAATAAATTCGGTATTGAATACGCCAGCCGCAGCACATTACACACCGGCACAAATGAGCCGCTATGCCGTATTTGCGGATGCAGGCGTTTCCATCGACCCGAACAATAATGCCAACGTGTTTACCAGCTATTATTTTTACGGCGGCGCCACTGCTTTGGCCCTGGATTTACGCCTGCGCAAAGAATTCAATTTAACGCTTGATGATTATATGCAGCAGGTATGGCTTACTTATGGTAAAACCGAAAAGCCTTATACCATACCTGATTTGCAAAACACTTTAGCTAAAGTAACCGGCAAACCGGCCTTTGCTGCCGATTTTTTTAAACGTTATATTAACGGGGTAGAAAAGAATGATTATGCGGCCTTGCTGGATAATGCCGGCTTAGTGCTGCGCAAAGCGCAGCCTGGCAAAGCCTGGGCAGGTTTCATTCCGGCGCAGTATGCACGGGGGCGTTCAGGTACCGCACGTACCGTAAACGCCGAAGGGTTGCCTTTGCAATCGAGCACAGTGATGGGAACGCCTGTTTACAAGGCGGGCCTGGATGCCGGCGATGTAATTGTAAAAGCTGACGGCAAAGACATTAAAGCGGTGCAGGATTTTAATGATGTGGTAACGGGTAAAAAGCCGGGCGACCAAATTAAGGTAGACTATGTTAACCGCACCGGTGCGCATACCACTACGGTAACCTTAGAAGAAAACCCGGCGCTGGAAGTAGTTACCTATGAACAGGCCGGCAGGCAACTGAGCGCAGCACAGCAGGAATTCAGAAGCAAGTGGCTGTCATCGAAAGTAAAGTAAAAGTTCATCAAAACTTATAAAAACGTGTCATTGCGAGAGACGAACCCATTCTTGACTTACAGGGCCGCTCTGCATAGTTCAAGATTGCTTCGTTCCTCGCAATGACGTAATGAATCAAAACATAAATGAAAAAATACATATCCACCCTTACCCTGCTGGCCATAGGCTTAGCAGGCTTTAGTCAAGACGTTAACAAAGCCATTAAAGAGGCAGATGTGCAACGCATTATTCAAACCCTTACGGCTGATGACATGCAGGGCCGCGCTACCTTTACGCCCGGCATTGAAAAGGCAGCACAGTTTATTGAAGGCGAATATAAAAAGATTGGTCTTCAGCCTTTAACCGGCAACGCCGGCTACCGTCAAAATTTCAGCATGGTAAAAACTACGCCTGTAAATACGCAGGTAAGCATCAATGGCACGGCGGTCAATCCCGAAAATGTATACGTAGCGTCGGGCAGTGCGCTGGATTGGAATACTAACAACGATGTAGTCATTGCCAAAATCGATACCCAAAAGACTTTTCAATCTGCTTACCGGCAATTGATGTACAGTGGTAAAAAGACCTTGTTACTGGTGGACCCAAAGTTTGAAAGTTATTTTAAAAGATACCGTACCTATATCGGGCGGGGCAGCGTAAGCCTGAGCAACAGTAAAAACACACAACAAATTGTAGTGGTGCTGGGAACCTTTGCTGCGGTAAACTCATTTACCGTGAAACATGAAGTGAAGCAGGAAACCCTGCCGCTGTTTAATGTAGCCGGCATGATTCCGGGTAAAACCAAACCGGATGAGTATGTAATTTTTTCAGGGCATTATGACCACCTGGGCATCATCAAGCCGGTTGAGGGTGACAGCATTGCCAACGGCGCAGATGATGATGCTTCGGGTACTACGGCAGTGATTACCCTGGCACGGTATTACAAAGAACTGCATAATAACGCCCGTACTTTAATTTTTGTAGCTTTTACGGCTGAAGAAATCGGCGAGTACGGTTCTCAGTATTTTGCCACACAGATAGACCCTAACAAAGCAGTGGCCATGTTCAATATCGAAATGATTGGCAAGCCCTCTAAATTTGGCGAAAACTCGGCCTTTATTACCGGTTATGAGCGGTCGGACTTTGGCAAAATTCTGCAGCGGAACTTAGAGGGTACTACCTTTAAGTTTTACCCCGACCCTTACCCGCAACAGGACTTATTTTACCGCAGTGATAATGCCTCACTGGCTCGCGTAGGCGTTCCGGCGCATACCATTTCTACCGACCAGATTGATATAGACAAATATTATCATACCGTAAAGGATGAACTGAGCACCCTGGATGTAAACAACATTACAGCTACCATCCGCGCCATTGCCCTCAGCTCACGCAGTATTGTGCAGGGCGCCGATACACCTACACGGGTAGCGAAGCTGGAAAGGTAAGAGCCCCCTGACCCACCTAAAGGGGGAACTTTTGTCAAGGAAAACAGAAAAGACGCTTATAAGTAAGCGTCTTTTCTGTTTATAATAACTTCTGTTTCCCCTTTAGGGGGTTAGGGGGCCTAAAGTCTTGCGCATCACATAATCATTCATCCAGTAAGGGCCAATGGGGATGTCTTCTTCATAAGCTACGTTAAAGCCCATTTTCTCATAAAAAGTTTTAGCCGGATTGTGACGGTTTACATTAAGATCTAAAGTATAGCGCCCGGCGGCTATAGTACGTGCCGCCACCTCTTTAATAAGTGCTTTGCCGTAGCCTTTGCCCTGGGTTTGCGGCAGGCAATAAATTTTATGCAGCTTGTAAATATTCGGGTCTTCTTCCCGCGGCGCATAGGCGGCAAAAGCTACCGGCTGCCCATCTTCCAACAGTAACAAATAGGTTTGTGTGCTGGTATCTAACTGCTTTCTTATCTTCTCAGGCGCATAAATCTCTTTCAGCATATACCGGATTTGATTCTCCGTCAGGATAGGCGAATAGGCAGACCACCAGGTTTGTTCGGCCAATTGGGTAATAGTAGCCACATCATCGCCCGTGGCTTCACGAATGGTGTACATAAGCAGCTAATGAATAATTAGTATTGATACCGGTCGCCCCACAATTTTCGCAGTTTTTCGCGGGCTTCGTTTTCACGGGCATTCTGGCCGGGGTCGTATAGCCTGGTGCCTTCAAGCTGTTCGGGTAAAAAATCCTGGTCAGTAAAGTTACCTTCGAAGCTGTGGGCATATTTGTAGTTTTTGCCGTAGCCAATATTTTTCATCAGTTTGGTAGGCGCATTGCGCAGGTGCAGGGGTACGGGCAGATCGCCGGTTTGGCGCACCAGCGCCATGGCCTCATTGATAGCCATATAACTCGCATTGCTTTTAGCCGAGGTGGCCAGGTACACCGCCGTTTGCGACAAGATGATACGCGCCTCGGGCATACCGATGACGTTCACCGCCTCAAAGCAGCTTTGCGCCAGCAACAGGGCATTGGGGTTGGCATTGCCAATATCCTCAGATGCCAGAATCAGCATCCGGCGGGCAATAAACAGCGGGTCTTCACCGCCCACCAGCATACGGGCCAGCCAGTATACAGTCCCATTAGGGTCACTGCCCCGCATGGATTTAATAAAGGCCGAAATGATGTCATAATGCTGTTCGCCGGCTTTATCATACAGCGCTAGGTTTTGCTGCACATGCTCCAGCACCACTTCGTTATTAATTAAAATCTCGGCCTCGCCCGATAAGGCGTTGACCAGCAGTTCAAATATATTCAGCAGTTTACGGGCATCACCGCCCGAGAGGCGCAGCAAGGCTTCGTACTCATTAATGGTAATGCTTTTCTGCTTTAAAATTTCGTCCTCGTGAATGGCTTTTTGCAGCAGCTTAACCAGGTCATCCTCACTTAAAGGCTGCAGAATATATACCTGGCTACGCGAAAGCAAAGCGGAAATCACTTCAAAGGAGGGGTTCTCGGTAGTGGCGCCAATCAGGGTAACCAATCCGCGCTCTACGGCGCCCAACAGCGAATCCTGCTGTGATTTGGAAAAGCGATGGATTTCATCAATAAACAGCACCGGTTGCGCTTGACCGCCCTGCTTGTATAACGCGGCTTTTTCAATTACCTCGCGCACATCTTTTACACCCGAATTGATGGCGCTGAGCGAAAAGAACGGTCGGTCCAAGCTTTGCGAAATGATATACGCCAGCGTAGTTTTACCCACCCCCGGCGGTCCCCAAAAAATCATGGACGGCAGGTTGCCCGACCCGATGGCTTTGCGCAGCACCGCACCCGGACCCACCAGGTGCTGTTGCCCGGCATAATCATCCAGTGTTTTGGGGCGCATGCGTTCGGCCAGAGGCGGCAGGTTGTTCATCGTACAGGTAAAGTTGAGGAAAGTTAGGGCGAAATCCTAATTTCTTGGTGAAAGTTAGCACGCTTTAAGGTCAATTGCTTGGCGTTTTAACTTACATTTTATTATGGATGCGGTGGATGTGGCGGTGCAGCCAAATGATGGTGTGGAGCGCAACCGGTAAAGGTAGCGCCCGTTACAGCGCACAACGAAGCCAGCACGAGCAGGGTCATCAACTTCTTTTTCATAA
>CAXTCH010000041.1:0-13755 GCA_964241945.1 uncultured Mucilaginibacter sp. | reverse complement strand
GTGAGGCGGTAAATGTATATCTCGAATCGGCTGCTATCCCGGCCGTTAAAAAGGCGATCGTAGATGTGAGCCTGCTGCATAATTTGTATGACGACCAGATCAACATTGTGCATATGACCGTAAACGGCACACGCAAAAGCGCCAAGGTAGACTATCCGGACACCAGGGTAACGCAGGATTTTTAAGGGGTTGCTCAGCGTTGTTGCAAGCTGTTACTTTGCGCCCTATGCCATCTAAGCCCTTTGCTTTTTTCTTGTTTCTGTTTTCCATTTATTTCCATGTCTTGCCGGCCCAACCTAAATACATGAGGGGCGTGGTTCGGGATAGCATTACCCATGTACCCATCAGCGGCGTTACCGTAATACTTTTGCCCGGCAGCCATACAGATGCCACCGACGAAAGCGGCCGGTTTTCTATTCAAACTAAAGGCGCTCATGTTCGTACCCTCAGTTTCTCAGCAGTGGGCTATCAAAAAAAGCAGCTATCCATCAGCCAATTTACAAGCGGTTCATCTGTTCAGCTATCACCGCAGCAAACTCAACTGGCTGATGTGGTGGTTTCCGGCAACGCCGCCAACCCCTATAAGAGCATCAGTGAAACAGATATTAAGCTGCGTGGGGTTTCCAACTCGCAGGAAGTGTTGCGTATAGTGCCGGGCTTATTCATCGGCCAGCACCAGGGCGGCGGCAAGGCCGAGCAGATATTTTTGCGGGGCTTTGATAACGACCATGGTACCGATATCCGGCTGGATGTTGACGGGATGCCCATCAATATGGTATCGCAGGCGCACGGACAAGGCTATGCGGACAGTCATTTTATCATACCCGAAACTATAGAGGGCGTGAGCTATCAGAAAGGTTCATATGATGCCCAAAAAGGCGATTTGGCCGTTACCGGCGCAGTAGATTACCATACCCTTAACACTTTAAGTGACAACGTAGTACGATTGGAAGCCGGCCAATACAACACTTATCGCCTGATGACAATGGTGAATCTGCTGAATGACAAAGCCCGCCTGAAAGACCAGTCGTGGTATGCGGCCACCGAGTACCGGTACAGCGACAGCTATTTTGACCATCCGCAGCATTTTCAGCGTTTTAATTTTTTTACCAAGTACAACGGGCGGCTAAACCCGCACAACTGGCTTACGGTTTCGGCATCTGCTTTTTACAGCCGGTGGGATGCTTCGGGGCAAATACCGGAAAGTGCAGTGAATGAAGGCATAGTTGGCTTTTACGGTGCGCTGGACCCCAAAGAGGGCGGCATTACTTCGCGTAGCAACCTGAATGTACAACTGGTAACCACGCTGGGCAACCAGGATGAAATTAGAAACCAGGTGTACTACTCACGGTATAAGTTTGACCTGCACACTAATTTTACTTTTTACCTAATAGATACTGTAAATGGCGACGAAATACGACAAAAGGAGGCTCGTAACCTGTATGGTTATAACGGCAGTTACCGGCACGAAGGATATATAAATAATATTAAATTCATCACGCTGGCTGGGTTGAACGCCCGGCTGGATGCCACCACCAACTCAGAACTTTCGCACACAGTAAACCGCTATACCTTAATAAATCCGGTTAAACTGGGTGATATTACAGAGCTCAGCACGGGCGTTTATGTTGAGGAAACCGTGACGTTTAATCCCAGATTCAGCCTGAATGCCGGATTACGGTTCGATCAGTTTTATTACCGCTACCATAATAAACTGGCCGGTGATACCACCTTTAGCGGAGCCGGCATTTACACGGCACATAACAACATCATCAGCCCCAAGCTCAATTTTTATTACCAGGCAACGAATAAAATGCAGTTGTACTGGTTCATGGGCAAGGGCTTCAACTCCAACGATGCACGGGTGGTGGTCGCTTTGAAAGGTACCCAGACCCTGCCTGCCGCTTACAACAGCGATATCGGCACCGTTTTTAAACCTGCTAAAAACTTACTAATTAACGCTGCCCTGTGGTATAGCTACCTGGAAAAAGAATATGTGTACGGCGGTGACGGCGGAACAGTAGACTTTAGCGGCCGTACCCAACGTATCGGGTTTGACTTATCCGGGCGTTACCAGCCCCTGGCGGCTATCTATCTGGATGCTGATGTCAATTATGCGCACGGGCAGGCGCTGGATGACCCTGCCGGAGCCAACCATATTCCGCTGGCGCCGGTATGGAGCAGCACAGGTGGGATTACCTGCATTTTGCCCGGTGGTATTAATGGTAGTTTGCGTTATCGTTATTTAGGCAACCGCCCGGCCAATGAGGACTACAGTTTAACCGCCCGGGGCTATTTTGTAAATGACCTGGTGTTGAATTATATGCAAAAGAAATATGAAATCGGCCTTACCATTAATAACTTGTTCGGGGTAAAATGGAAGGAAACCCAGTTTGAAACTGTAACCCGCTTAAAAGGCCAACAACCGGTTGACGGCATTGCCTTTACCCCCGGTACCAAGTTTTTTGCGGTGGGGCATGTGAGTTACTTTTTTAAATAAGCGCACATCAGCTCATAATATTCAGCTGCGCTTTTTTGCCCCAGGTTTCCAGTACATGTATCAGTTCGTCCAGCTTGATGGGTTTGCTGATGTAATCATCCATGCCGGCCTGCAGGCACAGGTCCCGGTCCTCTACCAGGGCGTTAGCCGTCATGGCTACAATTATGGGCTGAACGGCCAGGTGCTGACGAATGAAACGGGTAGCCTCCAAACCATCCATGTCCGGCATTTGCACGTCCATAAAAATGAGGTGATAGTGGTGATTGGCTACAGCTTCGAGTACCTCGTGCCCGTTGGCAGCAATTTTAGGCTGATAACCCATTTTTTTCAAAATATGCATGGCCAGTTTTTGGTTAATCAGGTTATCTTCCGCCACCAGTATATCCAGCGGGTACTGCTGTGCAAAATTGACCGATAGTTGCTTGCGCTCAGGGGATGTATTTGTTTCCAGCTTCTCGGTGGCTTTCAGCAAATTGATGATGTGATTGTGCAGTACAAAATACTTGGCCGGCTTGGTTAAAATTACATCAAACAAATGCGCTTCCTGCCGGCTTTGCTCATTGCCCACTGAACTGAGCAGTATGATGTGAATATCCGGCTTAATCTGCCGGATCCGTTTGGCCAGCCCGATGCCGCTCATCTCCGGCATGTTCATATCCGAAATAATGAGGTCAACAGGAGGGCCATCGGTAAGTATGTCCAGCGCTTCGGCTCCCGAGGCAGCCAGCACCGGTTTGAATTTCCAGTGACGCAGCTGGTTTTCGAGGATGTTGCGGTTGGTGGCATTGTCATCCACTACCAGGATGCTCTTATTTTCGAGCCCGAGCACGTTAAGATTAACATAAGTGCGCGCCGGTTTGCTGCCTGCTTTTGATTTGATGGTAAAGGTAAACACCGTTCCGCTGCCGGATTCGCTTTCTACCCCGATCACACCTCCCATCAGGCGCACCAGTTTTTCGCTGATGGCCAGCCCGAGGCCGGTGCCGCCGTACTTACGCGTGGTACTGGAATCCACCTGCGAAAAGGCTTTAAAAAGCCGGCTCAATTTATCCTGCGGTATGCCAATGCCCGTATCCCGTACAGTAAACTGCAACTCGATATATTCAGTGGCAGCGTTGGCTAAGCTAACACTGATAAACACCTCGCCTTTGGACGTGAATTTAACCGCATTGCTGACCAGATTAATCAGCACCTGCCGCAGGCGCAGCGAATCGGCTATAATTTGCGCCGGCACGTTGGGGTCAATCTGGTAAACCAGATCCAGATTGAGCTGAGCCGCTTTTGGCGCAAACATATCCAGCACACTCTCCACACTGTCGCGGATATCAAAATCATGTGCCTCAAGCTCCATGTTACCCGATTCTATTTTTGAAAAATCGAGAATATCGTTTATCACCGCCAACAGCGCATCGCCGCTCACTTTAATGCTCTCGGTATAATCCCGCTGCTCGGGGGTAAGCTCGGTATGGGCCAGTAAGCTGGCCATGCCCATTACCCCGTTCATGGGGGTACGTATCTCGTGGCTCATGGTAGCCAGAAACACGCTTTTGGCCTTGTTGGCATTCTCCGCTTCTTCACGGGCCTTCTCGGCCAGCTGGCGCGATTTCTTTTCTTCAACAGTTAACTGTGCCAGGCTTTCGGTACGCTCTTTTACCAGCTCTTCCAGCATTTCATTCTGGCTGTTTACAGAACGGATGCGGTACCTGAAAATAACGTAAACTATAGCAACAAGAAGCGTTGCGGCGAGGACGACAAACCACCAGGTACGCCAAACAGGGGGCACAATAATAATTTTTAATGGAGCCGTAACCGGCGACCATTGCCCGGCACTGGTACGGTATTTTAGTTTAATGGTGTAATTGCCCGGCGGAATGTTGGTATAAGAAGCTGAGGTACGGCTGTCTACATAATTCCAGTCATCATCAAAGCCTTCCAGCATATAGGCATATTGCTTTTTATCGGCCGATGCATAATCGAGCGCAGCATATTCAAAAGAGAAAACCGATTGCTTGTACGACAGTTGAATTTGCCTTGTGCCCGTAATATCACCGGCTAAGTTTTTACCATCACCAGGCTGTGGATTTGGATTGAGCGCCCTGTTGGCTACCTGAAATGACGTTATCACCAGCGGCGCAAAGCCATACGGCTTCAGTACCTGACCTGGCATAAACCTGTTAAAGCCATTTACACCGCCGAAGTAAAGCTGCCCATCTGCTGTTTTTAAAGCGGAATGCGGTTTATATTCATCTGCCTGCAAACCGTCTTCAGTGCTATAATTGGTAAAAATTTGAGTTTGAGGATTAAATCTGGATAATCCGCTATTGGTGCTTATCCATAACTGCCCGTTAGTATCTTCCCTTATGGCATAGATGATATCGCTGGGTAAGCCATTTTTTCGGCTGTAAACTGTAAAATGCCCGGTTTCAGGATCCAGCATATTAAGCCCGGATAAGGTAGCCAGCCATAAGTGGTGTTGGCGATCTTCAACAATATCAGTTATTCCGTTATTGCTGATGCTATTTTTGTGCTCATCGTGTTGGTACCAGGTGAAGGTATTGGTCTTAGTATTATACAGATTAAGCCCACCGCCTGACGTACCTATCCACAATCGATTAGCATGATCTTCACACAAGGAATAAATATAATTGCCGCTGATGCCCTGTTTATTAGTCCCATCAAAATGATAATGGGTAAACTTATTAGTTTTAGGATCATAGCAGTCCAATCCGTAACTGAACACGCTGAGCCATACCTTTCCGTCGTGCGTGGGCAACAGGTAATAAATACTGTTTCCCCCTATCCCATCAGGTTTAGCCGGGTCGGGTTTCAGGTTTTTAAAGGTATTGGTTTTGGGGTTGTAGATGCTTAAGCCATCGCCCCAGGTGCCTATCCACAGGTTACCATCAGCAGTTTGCTTAGTTACCAGTACATAATCGCCGGCAATACTGTTTTTGCCCTGCGGCTGTTGCTTGAAAGCCGTAAAGGTGCCGTTTACCGGGTCAAACTTATTCAGGCCTCCCCCGTCGGTACCTATCCAGATGTTATGACCGGCATCCTGAAACATATCCAGTACATAATTATTGGAGAGGCTGCCGGGCGATGAATTATGCCGGTACAACGTAAAACTGGCGGTTGACTTTTTCCATAAATTAACCCCTCCGCTAAAAGCGCCTACCCACATATTCCCCATGCGGTCTTTACAAATGCCATATACGGAGTTGCCGTTCAAGCTGTTAACATCTACTTCATCGTGCTGATACCGGTAAAATTTGCCGGTTTGTGCATTGCGGATACACAAGCCACCATTTTCGGTGCCTATCCACAGGTTGCCTTCATCATCACTATTCAAACAATAAACGGTTTTACCCGATATACCGTTGCCGGCTTTTTCATCGTAGGCAAAATGCTTAAAGGCCTGTGTATCGCGGTCGAAAAGGAACAGGCCGTCATCCTGTGTACCCAGCCAGAACTGGTGCTGCTTATCTTCAAAAATACTGATGATGTTATCGCCGGTTACCGCTTTGGTAACCAGGTTATGGTATGGAAACTTAACAAATACATGGTGCTGCGCATCATACAGGTTTAACCCGCCTTTTGCTGCACCGGCCCACAGGCGGTGCTGTGCATCAACATATACCGAGCGCACATTGTTGTCGCTTATACTGTTGGTATCCTTGTCGGTATGCGCAAAATGCTGAAAGGTGTGTTTGCGCAGGTCATAGCAATCCAGCCCGGTATTCTGGGTAGCAATCCACAGGCGTTGCAGGGCATCCAGGGCCAAGCGATTGATTACATTGCTGGATACGCTGTTGGCCGAATGTTCATTATGCAGGTAACGGATAAAGTGCCCGGTTTTGCGCTCATATTTATTCAGGCCCTCCTGCGTGGCCAGCCAAAGGTCGCCCTGCGCATCTTCGGCAATGTCGGTAACCAGGTTATTACTCAGTGAGTACCGGTCGGCAGCATCATAACGGTAAGTGGTAAAATGATAGCCGTCGTAACGGTTCAGGCCATTGCGGGTGGCAATCCATATAAAGCCGCGGCTATCCTGAAAAATAGTGCTGACATTGATTTGCGACAAACCTTCGGCTGTGCCTAAATGTAAAAATCTCAGGCTGGGATATTGCGCATAGCTCAGGCAAGGCAACAACCCCAGTATATACAACAGCACATATCGCAAAACCTTCATAGTACGGTTTAAAAATAGTTAGGTTAGCCTTGTCGTATCTGCTTAAAGTATCAGTAGGTCAGGGAACCATAAAATTCAGGCTAACGGTGCGTGTATACGAATATAATACGCCAAAGTTCGGTAAGCAAGCACTTACAAGTCAGCGCGCCGGTGTGTATTAAATTATAAGTAAAATGTCGGTTTATAAAATAAGCCGGCTGAGATGTGAATTAAACAACGTTTCCAGAAAAATAGCCTTAATTTTATTTCCAGGTTAATCGTAAATTTTATCTAAAAAGAAATATTATTTTACCGACGCCGGTGCCTTTACCGGCTGTTTATGCGCAGCGCTATCTTTGGCTGCCGGTGTAACCGGCGGTGGTACAGGGCGGGCGGTACTATCGGCGGCAGCTTTAGTTTTAGCGTCAGGCACTTTTACGTCACTACCCGGCGTAGCGGTAGCGCCCGATGCCTTTGCACCTGTAGCTGCGGGCTTTTTACCTGGCAGCGTTTTGGCCTGTTTGCGTACAGCAGCCCGCTCTTCGGCCAGCCTGCGACTGTAGGCAGTAATTACATATTCTTTAGATACCGGCCGCTCCTTTGGTTTCCAGATGAAGCCTTTCAGGGTTCGCTCGTCTTCTTTAAATTGTGTTAACGGCCCGTAGCGCCCTTCGGGTTTTACATACCAGGTTACCGTAGTTACTTTGTTATCTTTAAAATTTACCTTGATGCGGCTGGTGAGGTTACGGTCCATTTCGGTTACTTTCCCGCTGTCGCGTGCAAAGTAGATGGTTTCAGCATTACCGTCCACATACATCTGGCTCATTTTATTATTCACAAAAAAGCCCCGCATTTTTTTGCCCGATACCTGATTAAAGTGCGTAGAATCGGCCCCCTCAATGTTTACAATAAACGCATTTGGAAACAGGTCCATGTTATTGAGCTTTTTATTCTTCATCTGCAGGTACAGGGTATCGCTGGTTAATTGCGAACCCTGCGTCCATAATATGGGGCGCACAAAACAGCGAAGGGTAGAATCACTGTAACTGTAAAACATGGAATCGGCCTTGGCCTGCAAATCCGATTTGTAAAGCAACGCATGGTGATGCGCCGTCAGGATGCGGATACGGGAGGTATCGCTTAAATTTGCTTTATACCCCATGCTCATATATACGGAATCGGGCCCTGCAGGTGGTCTGATTTTGGCAACAGCCGGCTTTTTGCCGCCGGCCGGTTTCTTTTTAGTGGTGTCTGTCGGTTTGGCCTTAGCCATGCCAAAAAACAAGCGGTTGATAATTAAAGACGTATCCTGCGGTACGCCCAGCATCGGCGGCTGGTACAGGTGCTTGGAGGTACTTTGCGTATATAAAGGCGCGCGGCGCTCTTTGGCAATTTTAGCCAGCGAGTCGCGCAGTTTATTGGGCCGCATGTTTTCCTGTAAAATCCGCAGTTTTTTGAAGGTGAGTATTTGCGTGTCCAGGGTATCGGCGGCTATATACACCGAATCAAGCTTGGTACGCGATTTGGATTTGGAGGCAAGCGTATCGGCTGCCGGTTGTGCTCCGCGTATGGCCGCTTTGGTCTTGATCTTATCAGTTGTACTACTTGTAGCTTGTGCACCCGCAATAGCCGGCTTTACTACATTGGTTGCATCTTTAACCGCAGCCGGAGTTTTACCGGCCAGTTGCTTTATGTCTTTAGCCGCCTTTGCAGAGTCAATTTTTACCGTTGTTTGGGTAGCCTTAATGGTTTTGGCAGAATCCGCCTTTACCAGCTTGGTATTGGCCGAATCCGTTTTTGTAGAATCCTGCTGCTCAGTAACCAGAATTACATAAGCATTTTTAGTTACCACCGTGCGCTCGTCGGCATTAAAATAAGTGCCGAGATCGCCCTTCATGGTAATCTTCTGCTCCCTGTCATTAAAGGTAACATGATTGATAGCCCGGCCATAACCTTTCAGGCGATCGTAAAATAAGCTGTCGCCTTTCAGGGTTTTGGTACCCTGGCTATACAGGTTCTTTTTCCCGAAAAAAGCCTGTTCCACAACCGTGTTATAAGTACCGTTCTCGGTATATAGAGTATCCTTATTCTTGTTGCCGTAAATGTGGGTAGGCCCGTAAAAATAGGCAATGCGCGAGCCGGTATTGTAGCGCAGGGTATCGGTTTTAATCACCGCATCATTGGTTACCAGCACGGCGTTGTACCGGAAATATGAATCGCGGGTAAACGCATAATAATAGCCATTTTTACTGGTCAGCGTATTTTGCTTATTTACCAGTTTACCGCCGCCGGTATAGGTGCCCACGCGGGTAGCGGTATTATAGGTAAAATAATCGGTGGTCAGGGTGGCGTCTTTGTCAACCATGCGCACATGGTCAGTTAAAATGGCAGTATGGGTATTGCCGTTATAATTCAGCTTATCGGCATAAATGTTCAGTGTATCGCCCTGGTTGATCCATACGTGGCCGAACGCATCAAACGAATTCAAAGCTTGGTTAAAATAAGCGCTGTCGGAACTTAGTTTGGAGTAATCCTGTAAAAAAGTACCCTTATATACCTTAATAATATCGGTACCATTCAGCTTAATGCCCTGGGCGCTTTGTGATTTGATCAAATGCACCACCGACTTTTTGGTAGCCGCCGCCGGCCTGCGCTGGGCTATTGCGGCAACACTAATTAACAGGGTTATACAAAGAAACACGTATTTATTCACCGTTACAAAATTAACTTTTTGGTTGGGTTATTAAATTATAATATCAATACCAGCGGGTGGCAAACCCATATCAACCAATTCTTTTTGAGCTTGGTCTGTTTCATTATTCTGTATACTGCTGTTGTTATTAAGCTCTCAGGGGTGAGCAGAGGAATAAGCTTTGGTTTTTAAATCTACAATAAGGGTGCCCGCCTTTAATATCGTTTTACCTGCATCATTATATACCGACAAATTTTTAGAATTACTGAGCTTACTGGCGTGCACCTGCATGGTATATTCATCCAGTACAATTTTGTCAGCTGTAATGGTTATCGTGCCATAGCTCAATTTAGCCTTACCGTAAAATGTGCTCAGATGGTTTATCTTATCAACTACCGACGAGTCTGCGGCTTCCACTTTTAGTTTAGGCTTATTAACTAGAGTATCGGTATTAAGCGGGCTTTGTACCGTCAACGTTTCACGAACCGGCATCCGTTTATCATTTGCAAATACCTGTTTTGTACATGCAAGGTAAATGAAAACAGAACTTAAAATAAAAAGGCTCGCTTTCTTAAACTGATAAGCATTAACGTGCGTAAGTTTCATGGAAATTAGGTTTGGTTTAGTTTATATACAATTATCTTTGCTTTCCAGCTTTAACAAGTTTTTTTGACCATGCTGCCGGTTGAACACTTTACCCGTTTTATTACTGACCATCATTTGTTCAGTCCGCAAAGCCGGGTGCTGGCAGCGGTAAGCGGCGGCAAAGACTCGGTGCTGATGGCCCATTTGCTTAAAGCTGCCGGGTATACTTTTGGTATTGCGCACTGCAACTTTCAACTGCGCGGCGATGAAGCCCTGGCCGACGAGCAGTTTTGCCACCAGCTGGCCCAACAACTGCAGGTACCCTTTATAAGTACCCGTTTTGATACCCAAGCCTATGCCCGCCGGCACCAAGTTTCCATCCAGATGGCGGCGCGCGAACTGCGTTACCCGTGGTTTGAACAAATCAGGCAGCAACAGGCGTATGAGGTAATTGCACTGGCTCATCACCAAAACGACACAATTGAAACAATATTGCTGAACCTGGTGCGCGGCACCGGTATAGCCGGCCTGCATGGCATATTGCCGCTGAATGGCAGGCTGGTCAGGCCGATGCTGGCGTTTACCCGCATAGAAATTGATGAAGCTGTAACCCAGAACCAATTGCCTTACCGCGAAGACAGTTCGAACACCTCATCGAAGTATGCGCGCAATAAAATCAGGCTGGAAGTTATCCCTAAACTACGGGAACTGAACCCCGGTTTAGAACAAACGTTTCAGCGCAACGTGGAACATTTTCGCGAACTGGAGACGTTACTGCAGCAGCAAGTACAGCAAGCCCGTGAGCAGGTGTTTTTAGCTGTGCCGGATAATTTCGTTGCCCTGTCGGTTGCTGCTATTAAGCAGTTGTCTGCACCACGCCTGTTATTATTTGAACTGCTTAAACCCTACGGCTTTAGTTTAACCACCACAGACAATATTATACAGGCGCTTGACAAGCATGCCGGGCGTTTATTTACTTCGGCCACCCACCAATTGGTCACTGACCGTAACCGGTTGCTGCTGAGCGCTAAAACTGCGGCTCCAACGCCGGTAACCTTAAGTAAAGAAACCACCGTCGTAAATTATGGGCTTTATCAGTTATCAGTAAGGCCGTCTTTTGCTACCGAAACACCCAAAGAGCGCCATGTGGCCGCTATTGACAGCGCCCTTTTGCAATACCCGCTCACCTTACGGCCCTGGCAACAGGGCGATGATTTTTATCCGCTGGGCATGACAGGCCGCAAAAAACTGAGCGACTTTTTTATTAACCAAAAGATACCGCTTAGCCAAAAGGCAGGCATTCCGGTGTTGGTGAACGGCAATGGTGAACTTATGTGGATTGCAGGACAGCGGTTAGACAACCGCTATAAAATAACGCCGCAAACTGAAAAAGTTACTATCTTCGAACTGCAATATCAAACTCATGAGTAAAGCCATTTTTGTAGAAAAGCAATATTTAGGTCGCGAATGGATACCCGTAAGTATACGGCTGGTGCTGGCTACTTTTTGCTTTGCTGCCTTTGCTTTTACTGATGACCATGACCGTAACGGCGATTTACTGGCTATTGTGGGTTTTGCCATTATCATTGTTTCCATCATCCTCGGCTTTGTGCTGCATTTCAGCACCTGCGTAGAGAACAAAAGCGTGATTATTGACGGGCTGTGGACCACCCGCCGGGTAAAAATTGACCTGAACAGTATTACCAAAGTTGAAAAAGGTAGCTACAGCCGTTACTTATTTAATAACCCGGTATATAATCTTCATAAAAAAGGCACCATCCGTTTTTACACCGCCGGTAACGATGCCATCTTCCTGACCGATCGCGACGGATTGGTCTATATTGTAGGTTCGCAGCATGCCAATGAAATGCTGAGGGCCATACAGGAGGAGACAAAAAGCGCGTGAGTTGTTCTGAATCAGGATTTGCAGAATGTTTGCTGCCTGCTACCCTCGTTATGTTGAGGGCTGTTGGCTTTTAACATCTCCATGATGTCATTGCGAGGACTTGCAGCGTATAGCCCGGGCCGAAGGCAACGCCCTCCTTACGAAGTCAGAATTCAAAAGTAAAAATTCAAAAGGGAACTTCTTTGGTGAATTTGGCTTCCTGTAAGCCGGCCAACAGGCAATCTGTTACCGTTACACTTACCTTCTTTACCCCTGCCGCCCGGCCAAAATATGATATCCGGGCAAACCAATTGCAAATAAAACCGTGTAAGTTACGGCATAAGTGCTTAACTTTGTACCGATTTAAAAAAGGGTTCATCTATGGATCGTCTCTCATATGTTAATAGCGGAAACGCTGATTATATAAATTCACTCTATCAGGCTTATCAGCAAGATCCGCAATCGGTAGATTACGGCTGGCAGAAATTTTTTGAAGGTTTCGACTTTGGTCAGAACACTTCAGCGCCTGCAGAGGGTGCCCCGGCCGCAACCACCGGAAGCGCACCTGAGCACATTTTAAAAGAAATAAATGTGCTGAACATGATAAACGGGTATCGCACACGCGGTCACCTGTTTACCAAAACCAACCCCGTACGCGAGCGCCGCAAGTACTATCCGGGCAAAGAACTCGAAACCTTCGGGCTGAGTGATGCTGACCTGGACACCGTATTCAACGCCGGTGTAGAAGTAGGTTTGGGCCAGGCAAAACTGCGCGACATTCGCGAGTTGCTGGAGCAGACCTATTGCCAGTCTATCGGCGCCGAATACCGCTACATCCGTAATCCGCATAAAATCAAGTGGTTTGAGAACCGGATGGAGAAAAGCCGCAACACGCCCGATTTTTCTATTGAGGAAAAGAAACGCATTTTAAATAAACTGAATCAGGCAGTAACTTTTGAAAGCTTTTTGGGCACCAAGTTCCTGGGCCAGAAACGTTTCTCGCTGGAAGGCGCAGAGTCGCTGATACCTGCCCTGGATTCAGTGATTGAAAAAGGCTCGGAGCTGGGTATTGAAGAATTTACCATCGGCATGGCACACCGCGGCCGCTTAAATGTGCTCACCAACATTCTGGGCAAAACTTATAAAGAAGTGTTTTCGGAGTTTGAAGGCAAAAGCTATGATCCGGAAAGCGCTTTTGGCGGCGACGTTAAATATCACTTAGGTTACTCTACCGACGTAAAAACGAGTGCCGGCAAAAGCGTTCACCTCAGCTTGTGCCCCAACCCATCGCACCTGGAAACGGTTGACCCGATAGTAGAAGGCCTGACCCGTGCCAAAATTGACGGCAAGTATAACAACGATAATAAAAAGATTGCCCCTATACTTATCCATGGCGATGCTTCGGTAGCAGGCCAGGGAATTGTGTATGAGGTATTGCAGATGGAAAAGCTGGACGGTTACCAAACCGGGGGCACTATTCACCTGGTGATTAATAACCAAATCGGCTTTACCACCAACTATAAGGATGCCCGCTCAAGCACCTACTGTACCGACGTTGCCAAAACCGTGCTTTCGCCGGTGCTGCACGTAAACGGTGACGACGTGGAGGCGCTGGTATACGTAATTAACCTGGCGATGGAATACCGCCAGGAATTTAATGAAGACGTATTTATTGACCTGCTGTGCTACCGCCGTTACGGCCATAATGAGTCGGACGAGCCGAAGTTTACACAGCCGGTTTTATACAAGGCTATTGAAGCGCATCCCAATCCGCGTGAAATCTATTATCAGAAACTATCGGCCCAGGGTGATGTAGACGCCAATTTAGCCAAGGAAATGGAAAAAAGTTTCCGCGATCTATTGCAGGAAAAACTGAATGAATCGAAATCGGAAGACCGCTTTACCGATACCAAACCGATGTTTGC